>CAZADO010000165.1:0-2979 GCA_964483885.1 uncultured Alphaproteobacteria bacterium
ACAGGCTTCGACAGACACTCGATGTATGTACGAGAAGAACAGAGAGCAGAACGTGTAGATTCTCTTCCGAGTTTCCAGCATGTTTCAAGGAAATTCCAGAAAAATCCAACGATTCGCCGCCTGACTCAAACCGTTAATGGTGAACTTCAGCCGGTTATCGTCGGAGATGAATCACTGCCACTTGACAATCTGGAAATTCCCGCTTTTCTGAGGCAATAGGCGATGCTATTCCAACCGGGTCAGGCGACCCGACTCAGCGAGTAAACCGGGCTCGGCGGGGCACGGGAAACTATAAAAAAAATCCGGCTCGGCGGGAGCAGGATAGTACGATGCATAACAGGATTTGACGTACGGCGCTATAAAATTCAGACATACAGGTTGCTCGGAAACGACACCGTCGTCAAAGGCAAACTCCGCATGGGCGTGCGCATTTCATGCAGTTTGCAAGTGGGAAAGAATATAACGCAGAATTCCCCAAGTGTATCTTTAGCGTTCATGCACTCTTTCTTGCGTTCCCATTTGCGTTTAAGTGACCGCTTAAAGGCACGAAATGCTCTTTTTGTGAAGCAATGAACGCGAAATGCTATGTCGCTGCCTCGAAACCTATCCCCAGTAATTTCTGCAGTTAGGGTTGGCACAGGCTTTGTTATAAACCAGTACGAAAATAATGATTGAAGGCGACAGTCTTACTGTCCCTTTTATGCTTTTGATGTTGTATGGACGCACCGACCCCCGGTGCGGTGATGATAAAAGTGAGCGCGACGATGTACCGTTTTATGATACATATGATGGTGACTGTTTTTGCTGTCCTGAGTTTTGCGATCCCACTCCAAGCGGGTTTGCACGACATTCTTCCTACTCCTCAGCAAATGGGTTTTCTTGCCGATGAACCGCTTCAGATTCAGGGTTCCCTCTATCTGGTTGTGGCGGATGCGCCGAATGTGTCGGAACAGAAAGCTATTGTTGAAGCTGAACGTCTGATCGAACAGAATCTGCTCCTGCCTCCCATGACCGTTTCTTGGTCGAATTACGGCGGAGAACGACCGGCTCTTTGGATGGCAACATCCGGTTCTCTCCCGGCGCTCGAAGCCGCCCTCGATTCTGTAAATATCCCTTCGATGTCCAGCAATCCTCCCCCGGAAGGTTACCATCTTTACGTAGATCAAAATCGCATTCTGCTGCTTGGCCGGGATTCCAACGGTCTTCGCTACGGAATGCTATCGCTGACAAAACTGATATCGACGTTCAGCGGCATGGCGTTTATCGACCGGGTGTACATCCGGGATTGGCCTGATTTGCCCCGAAGGATTATCACGTTCAACACGAGAGTTTACAGCGAATCAAATGATCTTGACAACTTGTACCAACGCCTCTATCAGGCTTATGAAGTCAAAATGAATGAGGTGGAATGGAACAACACTGCCATTGTCAACGGCAATATTCGATACCCCGATTTCCGCATTCCAGCCATGGCTGCTCGTGATTCGATCCGTAGCCTTGATATGAAACTCATCATGTCCGCCGATGCCACCGGAGTCATGGTTCCGAATGCATGCTGGCAGGAAGGAGCTCCGGTTATCGGGCAGAAATTCACTATCTCCAGCGATACGGTAAAAGCAGTTATGGATCCGGTCGTGACGATTTCAAATCCCAGTTTTGAGTCCTTCTCCAACTACAAATTTCAAAGCTGGACATATTCACATGCTTCTTATCCGGTGATTTCTCGTGACTATTCCACGAAACATAATGGCAGCTATTCGATGAAAATCAGTACTTATCCTGAATATCCCTATGATGACCCGAAAGTCTTCCAATATGTACCGGTTCAACCTCACCGCATCTATCATATTTCTTTTTGGTACAAGACGTCGAGTTATACCGGAAAAGTTATGATTATGTTCTATCGTCCGGATAACGAACAGCGCATCAATTGGTGGAAAACCAAACCTCCTTCAACCGGCAATTGGACTAAGATAACCGTCGAAGTCCATAGCTTTGAAACGGATACACTGCTGATATATTTAGGTGCATTTGAAAGTTCTAATGGAACTCTTTGGATTGATGACTTTACTATAGAAGAGCGAAATCCTATCTGGCTGCTTCAACGGGAAGATACGCCGCTTCAGATTTACAAGGAACCGGGACATATTCTACTGACGGAAGGTGATGATTATATTATTCAGGATAATTCTTCCACTGATTACGGCGGTTGTTATTATGAATCTCCCAGGATTCGCCGTGTTTACGGCGGTCGTCTTGCGAATGGGAATCAGATTTCAATGAATTGGTATTGCGCTTTTCGGTATGAAAAATTCCGGAAATCTCCTTGTTTTACTCTTCTCGAACCTTTAGCTTTTTACCAGCAGTGCGTTTCATTATGCGACAGCATGTTTAATCCGGACGGTTTTAAAATCCATTTGAATGAAATAAGCGTCTGCAATCGAGATGCTGCCTGTACGGCTCGAAATCTGACGCCGGCTCAAATTGTTGGTTCTTATGCGCGTCAGATGTACAACATCATTCAAGCGAGGAGACCCGGTGCTTCGGTTCAAATCTATGCCGACATGTTTGATCCGTTTGACCAAGGGACTGAAGTCATCCGAGCCGTAAATGGAAGCATGCTGGGTTCTCTTTTCGAGCTTCCGACGACGATGACGATGCTCACGTTGACAGGGGATCAAAATTCGGTGGTTGACAGCTCTCTGAATTATTTTTCTCAACATGGCTATTCATCTATAACGGCTCACAATGGTATGAGAGAACTACTTGCTGGTTTGAAACAAGCGGAAGCCGCTCGAAGCTATGCGGGTTGCCAAGGAATCAGCTTCTATGATTTCGAATGGAGTCCATACGATTCAATTCCGAATATCGCGAGTATGGCGTGGAATCTCGGTCCTCATATTCTTCATACGCCCATTACATTTTCCGATTCAGCATCTACCGCGCATATTACTGCGGAAATTTATCCCGATAATCAGC
>CAZADO010000166.1:0-3034 GCA_964483885.1 uncultured Alphaproteobacteria bacterium
TATTGAAAGAGTTTTAACTATGGATTCTCACTTGAGAATAATCATTTTTCGTGTTTGTTCTATCTGATTCGATTTCAGGGTATAGAAATAATTTCCTGAGGGGAAGGCTTGCGCGTCGAAAATATATGTATGGATTCCGGGTGATAAAAATCCGATATTTTGTTGCGACACTACTTGTCCGAGAATGTTATAGATAACAAGTTCTGTATGACTCATTGAGTTCAGATGAAAGCGGATAGTTGTCGATTGGTTGAACGGATTCGGCCAATTTTGCTCCAGCAGGAGCTGCGAAGGAAGTGCGGGTGTTTCTCTATGGGCAGCGTTCCCTCGCCATGCCGTATCGAATTTTATATCGGTGTCACCAAGAATGAAATAGGATGTCCATGCCAGAGCCGCTCCCTGCAGTGGTGTCGCATGAGGAGCCGCACACATGCCGAGTCTGTAGTCGCGCGGCGTTGTTGTTTCGTTGGCAACAGTGATGGGAAGTTCGAGAGAGTCCGGATTTAAAATCGTTCCGCGTCTCGCCCAAACTGTTCCCATTGATGAATCCTCGGCGAGGAAGTGTACAAAACCGATGGTGAAGGTACCGTTTTCATCGATAACGACTTGCGGTTCGGTGTCGTAGCTTTCTCCGGGGCTGACAAGGGCGGGATTGCTCCACGTGCGTCCCGAATCCTGCGAGATACTATAGAGCACATCGAGGTCATGCGGAACCGGTTCGTGAACGCAGGTCAGAACTGCACAGTCACCAAGTGCGCAAATATCCGGCAAGCTGAACGCGCGATGGTCGCTTGATATAGGAGAGGGATACGTCCAACTTTCGCCGAAATCAAGACTGGTTGTGATGTACACCATCGAACCGCGCTCGCCGCTTCTTTCGGCTTCACAAGCGATATAGATGATGGTACTCTCGAGCAACTCTCCTGTTGTAATACTCGATCGATTGAGTTGTTCTTGAAAAGATGAGATTCGTTTCGAGCGATGCAGACTTTCGCCCCGGTCAATGGAAAGGTGAAAGAAATAGTACGTTGAATCCGTTTGAGTCAGCGTGGCATGTGAGATGTATAGATAAGGTTCCTGCGGATTGTCGCGGCTGTCGCAAGTGATTGCAGGAGATGATTCGACGTTTGTAGTATTAGCGACGGGTAACGTAGAGAAAGGTTCTGTTGCACCTATCGGAAGCCGCGCGAGGTATATATCGATGTCATCCGGCGTGTAGTAATACTCATAGACAAGGTAGATGTAAGTGTCATCCGCTGCAAGTTGACTAACTCCAAGCGGATATTCAGCTTGAAGGTCAATATTCACTCCCCATGTCAGTCCGCCGTCGGTGGACCAGCGCAAGCGCAAATGATTATACGCGCCATCGCCGTCGAGAACGCAACAGCAGGCGTAAAGATATTGCCCGTCCGGCATAGCGCACAAAGTGGGGTGGACTTCGTCGCGCGATGAACCGAAAATAGTATTGTCGAAATCCCAGTCGAGATGAGCCTCCGTTTCGGGCGTGACGGTTAGTGTGAAATTCGGTGCAGGTTTTTCGCTTGCGAAAATAAAAGCGAATGGGGAAGTGAGAATGAAGAAAAAGAAGGCTGTAAAGATGAAGCGGCGCATAAAATCGTCCTATAGAAGTTTTTCCAAAATTTGAACGGCATTGAGCGCGGCACCTTTGAGCAGATTATCTCCGACGACCCACAGATTTAAGGCGTGCGGATTTTCGGGATAGGCGCGAAGACGTCCGGCGAAAACTTCATCACGGCCTTCGCATAAAAGAGGAGTTGCGTAATTTTGGTTTCCCATTGCGATTAATCCGGGAGCGTCATGAAGCTGTTCATACGCAATAGCAACCGAGACAGGTTTTTCGAATTCCGCAAAGATGGAAAGGCTGTGACCCACGCGCACAGGGACGCGCACAGTTGTTACGGAAATAAAAAGCTCCGGCGCTGAAAGGATTTTACGCAGTTCTTCGCCGATTTTCTCTTCTTCGACGCACAAGCCCTTATCGTTGAACACACCGATCTGAGGAAAGAGATTGAACGCAATCGGATGCGGAAAGACGCTGGGTTGGGAGGAAACATCAGCGATTTCTTTTTCCAATTCGACGACCGCTTTCTGCCCGCTGCCGGATACGGATTGATAGGTTGACATTATCAGTCGCTTGAGATGGAATGTGCGATGAAGAGGCGCGAGTGCGACAGAGGCAATCGCTGCGGTGCAATTCGGATTTGCTACGAGTCCCTTGTGATGCTTCAAAGCGTCCGCATTGACTTCGGGCACGACTAACGGCACATCGGTATGCATTCGAAAATAAGAAGAATTGTCTATCACGACAGCGCCCGCGTCTCGAAAGCGAGGAAGCCACTGAGCCGCAAGAGAATTTCTCAAAGCAGAGAGCACAAAGTCCGCTGTGAAAGGACCATCTGCCAAATTTTGAATTTCAACCGACTGCCCGCAGGCTTCGAGGCGTTTGCCTTTCGACTCCGGGGAAGCAAAAAGAGAGAGATGCCCTATGGGAATCTCTCTCTTCTCGAGAACGCTCAGCATCGTGCGGCCAACCAGACCTGTCGCTCCGACCACCGCCAGTGAAATATTTTTTTTCATTTAACTATGAGTCTGCAATAGCTTCTCGACGACTTGCGGAGCATCTTTCAAGACATCATCCAAACCGTTCGGATTGCGTCCGCCCGCTGTTGCCAGATGAGGTTTGCCGCCGCCGCCACCTTGAATGCGTTTGCCGAGCTGCTTGATAATCGGCACGGCATCGACGCCTTTTGTTACTAAATCAGGCGTTACGACGCAGACGATATGCGGCTTGCTGTCGATGAGCGCTACCAAGATGCCGATACCGGATTTCAAACCATCGCGCAGCGCATCGCCGATTTCTTTCAGATGGTCGAGGGAATCCGCTTCCGTTTTTCCGCACGCAAGTTTCACACCTGCGATATTTATCGCGGACGACGCCAGTGATTTCATCTCGCCGCCAGCGACTTCGGCTTTGAATTTTGCGAGTTCTTTTTCCAGTCCTTTTTTCTCATCG
>CAZADO010000167.1:0-5634 GCA_964483885.1 uncultured Alphaproteobacteria bacterium
ATCGGTAGGCACTAAAAGAGAAAATGGAGAGGGACTTTCACAGAAGTACGTATAGAAAATCCATCTTTGGTCAGAGAACGTTCCATTTCCATGTGTGTCAAAAGCTTTCACGCGCCACCAATAGGTATGATCATCTTCCAATGATTCCCAATTGAATTCGGATCCCAGAACTTGCTGGCTGTCACATTCGATTGTAAAGTTCGAATCCTGAGCAAGATAAACGCGATAAAAGGAAATACTATCTCCGGGATCGGGATCCGTTCCCATCTCCCATCGAAATTCCGCAGCAAGCACAACGAGTGTGTCTTCATCAGTCGGTGAAATCAAATCAAATCGGTTAGGCGATTGTTCGATGTAAACGAGGAAATTCCATCCTGTTTCCGGCGTACACCAGGTTGTGAGCTCGAACTCATCTATCGCCTGTACTTTCCAATAAACCGTTGAATCGTCTTCGACTTCATCAAGTCCTGTGAATGATGGCATTTTCTGTCGTGATGCTCGCGCGGGTGTTCCGAAATTTCTGTTGAACAGCAGATTCGCAGGAAACGTGAAACAGGTATCGCAAAGCACAGTATCTTCGCAGGCGCTGAATTCGGAATTGTATGACCATACAAGCCGATAACAAACCGTGTCGCCCGGATCAGGATCGGAAGCTTTGAACCACTTCAACGTTGGTGTTGCTATAAAAATCGTATCGCCATTTTGCGGCGATGCGAGCGAGAAGGTACTCGGCGGCTCCGCAAAGTAGGTATGAAAACGCCACATTTGATTAGAAAGAGTGCTGTTGCCGTGTGTATCGAATGCCCTGACTCGCCACCAATAGATTTGATCATCCTCAAGATTCCTCCAATGCAATACTGTTTCAGCAACTTCTTGACTGTCCAAACCTGTGCTGAGAGTGGAGTCAAGAGCCAAATAAACGCGATAGGAGACAATGCTATCCCCCGGATCAGGATCAACGGCTTGAGCCCATACGAATTGAGCCGCTAATGTATCAAGTGTATCGTTGTTAGGCGGAGAGACTAAATTAAAACCATTCGGTGGCTGTTCAATGTACACGAAGAAACTCCAACCTGTTTCCGGTTCGCACCAAGTCGTAAGTCCGAACTCGTCAATTGCCTGTACTTTCCAGTAAACGGTTGAATCCTCTTCCACATCATCAAGCCCTTCGAATATCGGTTTTCTATCTCGTGAAACTCGCTTTGGATTGCTTTTAGAAAAATCGGAACTGAATAACAGACCGATTGGGAAAGTGAATGTCGTATCACAAACCATCGTTTCTTCGTAAACGCTGAAATCGCTTATGTAAGACCAGTACAAATGATAGCACACCGAATCACCGGGATCAACATCAGAAGCTTTATACCAATTCAGTGTTGGTGTTTCCGTGAAAACAGTATCTCCATTTTGGGGCGTTGCGAGTGAGAAAGTATTCGGCGGCTCTGGATAGTACGTATGGAAACTCCATGATTGACTGGAGAGAGTCGCATTGCTATAGATGTCGAAAGCTTTTACACGCCACCAATAGGTTTCGTCGTCATCAAGATTTTCCCAGACCAATTCAGGTTCAACGACTTGTTGACTATCAAGAGCTGTCGTAAAGTTCGAATCGAGAGCGAGATAAACGCTATAAAAAGAAATACTGTCTCCCGGATCGGGATCGGTCGGTTCCTGCCAGATAAACTCAGCTTGTAATGTGTCGAGAGTATCTCCATTTATTGGAGAAATTAAATCGAAAGCATTCGGCGGCTCTTTGATGAAAACGAGAAAACTCCATCCGTTTTCAGGTTCGCACCACACCGTCAAACCAAATTCATCAACAGCTTGAACTTTCCAGTAAACGGTTGAATCGTCTTCAACCTCATCAAGTCTTTCAGGATGTCTCGATGCACGCACTGGTTTTCGATTTGTTAAATGTAAATTGAATAGAATATCCGCTGGAAAAGTGAAGCTCGTATCGCAGAGAATTGTATCCTCGAAACTACTGAAATCCGAATCGTAAGACCACATCAGGTTGTAGCACACCGTATCTCCCGGATCAGGATCGTAGGCTTGATGCCAGCGCAAGATTGGCGTCATTGTGAAAACCGTATCTGTGTTCACAGGTGCTATAAGATAAAAACTGTTCGGCGGTTCGCGCAAATAGGTTCGAAATATTAGCGTATCGCTCGCCCAAGTTCCCTGCGTGTTCAAATCCGAAGCATGCACAGTCCAGTAGTAGTTATAATCATCGGCAATTTCGGTAAGCAAATACGATGTATCTGAAAGCCCTGAATCAACTTGCCATGCCGTTGCTAAATTTGCAAGCGTATCCAGCCAAATTTCAAATGTGACAGTATCATTTGTATCCGGATCGAAGGTGGCATGCCAGACAAGCAACGTATCCAAAGTCCAGCAAGTATCTCCAAACTGAGGAGAAATTAGACTGAACGCTGAAGGTGGACTGCTTCCATAGTGATAATAAAAAGCGCCAATGTCTGCAATCGTGGCATCGGCGTCCAAAGAAATAGAAGGATCACCCGCATCAATGCACGGTGAGTCTTCGAGAATCTGGAAATCGGATATTGTTGTGTCCGCAAATAGGGGATCGAGAAAAATATTCATGTAAGCATCGCATGAATCTTCATTGATGTTTTCCTGAGAAAGCTGGCCGATATGGGGAGGTCCGTTTGAGGAATCTCCGCCCGAAAAAGCAAAAGGACAGGCGCTGTTTTCGAAGAAGTCGCAATATTCAATTCGGACATCGGAGCCATTCCAGAGATAGATACCTGATCCGCTCGAAAAAGCAATAATTGAGCTATTCAATGAAAACGAACCACCTGAAGTGAAGAGTCCGCCTCCCGATTCATTTGCAATATTGCCACTGAACGTGCAGCGAGTAAAATTCAGATCATCCCCCGAACAACTTGCTCCGCCGCCATAATCGGCAATGTTGCTATCGAAAACGCAGCGGGTGAACGTTGTTCCTCCATACCAGCAATAAACTCCGCCGCCATAGGTACCTGATTCATTATTATTAAATATGCAGTCGGTGAATGTTGGTGAGGCATAGTAGCAAGCGACTCCACCACCCCATATCTCTGCAAAATTGTTCTTGAAAACGCAATGTGAAACTTCCGGTGATGCGTGATTAAAATAAACTCCCCCTCCATGTTCCTCATCGCCGCTGCCGGTTGCTCGGCCATTTTCGATGAGACAGAAGGCGAGTCTGCTCACAGAACGAACGGATTCTAAAAACCGCAAACCACACCAACGATTCGGATTGGCGATGGTGTCCGCAGTAAAAATAATAGAATCGCTTTCCGTACCTTCCGCTAAGAGAACACCTCGTATCTCGAACGGATAATGGCCGTCAAAAATGAAGGTTGTTCTCGGCATGAGACGCAGACTATCTTCGGCGTTAATATGAATTTCTCCAAGAATGTGATAGACACCCGGCCCAAGCGTACCGCTTAGAGCACCAACTAATCCTTCGTACGAAGCAGGCGTCGCGAGTTCATGTTCATACGCTCCAATATCAGGCAACGAGCCGCCCGGATTCGGACGCGGATTGCCTTCGATATCACCATCAGGGCCACCGCTTTCGCCTGCACCGATACAAGGACTGTTATCCGTCAAATGGAAATTGTCGGTTTCGAGGTTTACAAGCATCGGATGAATGTAAATGTTGTTGTAACTATCGCATGCATCACCATTAGCATTCACTTGGGAAATCACGCCGATTCCCGATGGCCCGTTTGATGAATCGTCATCCGTAAATGTAAAGTTACCGCCTTCGTTTCCGTAGAAGTTGCAATAGGCAAATTGACAACCTTCACTATCCCAGAAATGAACACCTTCATTTTCGGAAAAGGCGATTAACGAACTATTGAAGGTTGCTGATGTACCGATACAAAGGATGCTACCACCATCAGAAGGAGATTCATTTTCGACAATCGTGCAATGGGTAAATGTCGGTGACGCTCCTGAAATCGTGATAGCGCTACCGTAGGTGGATGAGTTGGTATTAAAAAGACAATTCGTAAAAGCCGGAGAGGACTCCCAACCGTAAACTGCACCACCGAAACTCTCTGCTTCATTTGTTCGGAAATAGCAACCGGTAAAGGTTGGCGACGCTTCCCAGCAAGCGACCGCTCCTCCCCATACAGCTTCATTGGAAATGAAATCGCAATGTGAAAATGAAGGTGAAGAGTGATTGCAGTACACTGCGCCGCCATACAAATCATCATCGCTTCCGGCTGCTTGACCGTTTTCAAATTGGCAATATTCGAGATGGCTTACGGAACGAGTAGAACCCAAAAATCGCAGACCAGACCAGCCGTCCGGATTCAGTAACTCGTAATTCGTAAAGACAATCGAATCGCTTTCTGTTCCTTCCGCTTCGAGAGTTCCCTGGATGATGAATGGATAAGCTCCATCAAAAAGAAAAGTTGTTTCAGCCAAAAGGCGTAGACTGTCGCCATCAAGAACACGAATCGTATCAATCACATGATAGGTTCCCGGTCCTAAAATTCCGGAAAGATTTCCGTAAAGACTATAGGGAGAAATAAATCCCTCCGTACTTTCAAATGCGCCAATATCCGGTGGCGAACCGGGCGGATTTGGACGGAGATTTTCATCGAAATCCTCATCCAACTCCGTAATAACAGCCGCGCTGATGCAATGGCTGGTATCGGCTAAATGGAAATCGCTCAGCGAATCAATGAACATCGGATTCACGAATATATTGGAATAGGTATCACACGAATCCCCATTCGTATTTGTCATGGAGAGCACGGCAATATTCACTGGTCCTTGAGACGAATCCGAGTTTGTAAAGCCGAAAGCTCCGTCGCTATTGCCGAATAAGTTGCAATATTCGATCTGGCTTCCTGCAGCTCCCGAAAAGTATATTCCATACTCATTTGAATAGGCGACGATGGTGTTCCTGATGATAGCGGTGCAGTAGGAGCAGTAGATACCGCTTCCATAATAGTTTGCGCTGTTGCCGCTCAAAGTGGCATGCAAGATCGTCGGCGTTCCTCCGGAACAATAAGCGCCGCCGCCGAAATCCGCTGAGTTTCCGATGAAAATGCAGTTTGTCAGTTTCGAATTGGAATACCATCCGTAATATGCTCCACCGAAATCCACCCCGGAATTGGACATAAAAGAACACTTGTCGAGCGTTGGTGATGCGTACCAACAAGCGACTCCCCCCCCATAATACTCCGCCCTGTTATTCCGAAAATCACAATGGCTGAATTGCGGCGACGCATATTCGCAGTACGCTCCTCCTCCACGTTTGGATTCCATTGTGGCACCGGTGGCGTTGCCATCCTTGATTAAGCAATAAGAGAGCCGACTCCCAGAGCTGGACGAGGTTAAGAAACGCAGTCCCCGCCATCCGAAAGGATTCGCTTCCGGATCCGCAGCGAAAACGATAGAGTCCGTTTCAATACCTTCCGCGATGAGTGTCCCATGGATTTCAAACGGATAAGGATTGTAAAAATGAAAAATCGTTCCGGGTAAAAGCTGCAAGCTATCACCGGCACTAACATAGATCGTGTCAACAATAGTGTATATTCCGGGGCCTAACGTTCCACTCAGACTTCCGGAAAGTCCGGCAGGCGGAAGAGTGCCGTTTTCATTCTCGAA
>CAZADO010000168.1:0-3749 GCA_964483885.1 uncultured Alphaproteobacteria bacterium
CGCGAATATTTATAGTCTGCAAGTTTGATGTTCTTTTCCGCAACGGATGCCTGCTGGTAGAATTGCATCCATGGAGCTATCGTGGTTCCGAAAAGCCCGATAAGCATCAGGACGTAGGTTTTGTCCGAACTGAAATGCGGCGTAACGAGCGCCTGCCCGACATTGCCCCAATCAGGCCCGACGCGAAATCCCGCGATGATGTAAGCCACATAGAAGAGTGTCGCGACAAGGAAGATTTTTTCGATGCTGGCGTAGGTGCCCGCGATGACGAGCCCCCAGACCGCAAGCCCGGCAAGCGGTACGGTTACCCATCGCGGAACGCCCAAGATTTCGCCTGCGGCGGCGACACCCGAAAATTCAGCGATGATGTTCCCGAAATTCGTCACTAAGAGCGCGAGCATCAAATAGAACGTCCACTTCACACCGAAACGCTCGCGGATTAGATCCGACAATCCCTTGCCTGTTACGACGCCCATACGATTGACCATTTCCTGCACGATAATCAGCGCGAGTGTCATCGGGATGAAAATCCAGAGCGTCTTCAAGCCAAAATGAGCCCCGGCCTGAGAGTACGTGGTAATGCCGCCCGCGTCGTTATCCACATTAGCGGTAATCAATCCCGGACCCATCACAGCGAAAAAAATGGTGATGCGCGTCCAGAGCGGCGTGACTCGCGTTTTGATTTTCGCGGGATTCATCAGGTGTCGGCTTTCCACTGGCGATAGAAATACGGCATGAGTTCGTCGAAGGCGTACTTGAGAGACACGACGCCTTTCATGTGGTTTTCTTCATCGACGACAGGCAGAGCTAAAAAGGAATAGCGCAGGAAAAGTTCGGCGATTTCGCTGCTTGGAGTGTCCAGTTGAACGCTGACAAGCCGAGGCTGGAGCATATCGCCCACTTTTTCTTCCGGCTTTGCGCCTAAAAGATGCCGCAATGAAATCGCACCTTTAAGGCATCCATCGCTGTCGTGAACATAAGCGTAATAGAGCGCTTCGACTTCATCAGCGGCTTTTATAATCGCAGCCAACGCTTCCGATGCGGTTATATCGCTGTCGATTTCAAGGAAGTCCGTCGTCATCATCGCGCCAGCGGTTTTTTCCGGGTAAGCGATTAGCTCCTGAAGTTCTTCTTTGGCTTCCTGTTCGATTTCTTCGATAATCTTGGAAGAAATATCACCGGAGAGTGCAGACAAGACATCCGCTGCCTCGCTGGGTTCCATTTCTTCAAGAATATCCGCAGCGCGCTCGGTAGAAAGATTTTCGAAAATCGCTCGAACCGTCTCTTCATTGGTTTCTTCGAGAGCTTCAGCGGCGGTTTCGTCATCGATGGCATCGAGAATCGCCTGACGTTCGAGCTTATCGAGTTCTTCGAGAATATCCGCCAATTCGCCGGGATGAAGCTGCTTCATATTGTCGGAACTGACCTTCAAACGCACCGGCCCTAAATCGCCTTCGGAAGAAACCGGCTGGACGAATTTCCATGAAATCAATTCGTCCTTCAGCGGAATTCGCAGCAGTGAGCACAGCGTTTGAATCGGCTGCAGCCATCCCAAACGCCGTAGCAATCCCTTGTATCCGACATCCACATGCACGAGCCATTGGTGGTCGGAAATCAGAAGGTGAACATCATTGACCCGTTCCACCTTCGCGCCCTCGACATCCACGATTTGCTTATCCCAGAGCAGGTCTCGAAGGGAAATATCGTTCGGATTCCACTCGACATGCTTGATACGCCGCTCATCGATGGTCAACCGCTTTCGAGTGGCAAGTTCAACATAATCGTTGCGGTCAGCCGGATAAAAAGCATACGTATTCCGGTTGTGCAGCACAATCCCGCGAAGCCGGGGATACATTTCTCCCACAGTCGCGACGACGTCATAAACTGACCCCATCGGAGTTTTCAGCTCCCGACTCCGGGCACGGCGGCCGATAATTCGGGAGAGATAAATAAATTCTTCGCGGAAAGCAGTGTTTTTCATGGCGGAGCTTTTCGATTCTTAGGTTTTTTAATTTAAGCATTTCCATTTCCGGAATCAAGCGAAATTTCTTTGTTTGACCCTGACTGCATGACAAGGAGACACCTATGGCACACATTGCCCCTTTTCGAGCCTATCGTTTTAACACATCCATTGTGGGAGATTTAACTCCCGTTGTCACACAACCCTATGATAAAATCGGGCCGCAGTTGCGGGATGAATACTACGCACGCAGCCCTTACAACATCGCACGTGTTATAAAATCAAAGGAGCAGGAAGCTGATCCCTCCACCGATTATCCGGAAGCGGGGCAGATTTTCCGGAAATGGCTTTCGGATGGCGTGCTGCGTCCCGATGCCAAACCGGGCGTGTATCCGTATTATCAGATATTCAATGTCGAAGGCCGCGAATATACGCGCAAAGGTTTTGTTGCGCTCGTCGAATTGGAAGAAGGACAAGTGCGAGCGCATGAGAAAACATTGGCAGGTCCGAAAGCGGATCGTCTGCGACTACTGCGTCAGATTGAAGCCAGCGATGAACTTATTTTTATGCTCTTTTCGGATGCGAAAAATCAGGCGGTCGAGATGATGGATAAAGTGGTTGCTCAGTCCACTCCGATGATGGATGTAAAAGATGATTTTGGCGAAACACATCGGGTCTGGCAAATCACGGATTCGAAAACTCAAAAAGCTTTAGCGGACTTGCTCGCGGATAAAGAATTGCTTATCGCTGACGGACATCACCGGTTCGAAACCGCTCAGAATTTCAAACGCTTGTGTCTCCAACAAGGATGGAAGCCCAAAGGCGTCGAGACATTCACGCATCGCATGATGGCGCTTTTCCCGATGGAAGACCCCGGACTCGTCGTGTTACCGACTCATCGCATTATTCACAGCGTGAAAAATTTCGACGGCGAAAAATTTATTCAGCAGCTCGAATCTTGGTTCCATGTCGAACCGTGCTCAACACCCGAAAAACTTTATGCGCTCATGGACAAAGGTCAGAGTGACCATGTTTTCGGACTTCGCGCCATCGGCACAAAAGAACCCTACTACCTGCTCCGTTTGAAGGAGCTATCACTGATGAATAACGTCGTTCCCACAGGTCTTTCAGATGCGTCAAAATCTCTCGATGTCAACATTTTGCACACGCTTATTTTGGATAAATTGTTGGGAATCGACGCGAGAGCTTTGGAAGCTCAAACCAATGTTCTCTATGGCCGCGACCGCGATAAAGCTCTCGAACGCGTCGGCGACGGCACGGTTCAAGCCACGTTTCTTGTCAATCCCACTCGCGTCGAACAGGTTCGCGATGTGGCGTTGCAGGGCGAACGCATGCCGCAAAAATCCACCGACTTTTATCCGAAACTGCTCACAGGTTTGCTGATGATGAAAATGCAAATCGAGAAACCATAGCTGATTTTCAGATAAACTGCGATAGAAAAGCCACGGCTGATTAGCTGTGGCTTTCCCTTTTCTAAACCATTGCGGGTCTGGAGACCCACAACGGCGAAAATTTTCCAATTCTCGCCTACGGGCTGACTCCTGCTTGTCCGTTAATTACCCTCTCTAACTCTCCAATCTTTTGTCGAATCGAATCAACCGGCACTCGGATGCGACGCAGTTCGGTAATTTGTTCGCGTGCGGTTGCCGTATCGCCGCGTGCTAAAGCATTACTCGCAAGTTCAACGCGAGCGGGTGCGTATGCTGGATAGGTGTCGAGAGCTATTTGTAATAGCGAGTTGCAGGTCGTGGTATCTCCGGTTAAACGC
>CAZADO010000169.1:0-3277 GCA_964483885.1 uncultured Alphaproteobacteria bacterium
TTGATACATTCACAAGTCTCAATTTCAGTAAATTGCAACCAGCAGAGGGTTTTAGCCATTTTTGGGCTTCTATAGAACGGGTACTTGGCGTCCTGTTTGTCGCCCTCGCCACCGTCACTTGGGCTCGCAAAGCAATTCGGGATTAGTTGCAGTCGGGTCGGCTGCAAGCAGCCAACACCGCATCTTCTGTATCACTCGCCGTTGTGGGTGTCCACACCCGCAATGGTTATTTCGGATTTTGGATTTTAGATTTCAACTATCACGGCCTCCTTTTTGCGGGAACGGAATAACACCTCCGCGAGTGTCTTAGTTGTATCACGCTTTTTCGCGCCCTATGATTTTAGCAAAGTTCTTGGAGTACAATATGTTGCGCAGTTTCACAAAATACCTATGTTGGCTAATCGTCCTGTTACCGCTGGTCATCCCACTGAAATCCGGAGCGGAAACGAGTTCCCAAAACGAACTCTACGAGAAGATTCGGGAAATCATCAACCTCTTCGGAGATGTCTATCGGGAAATCAGTCTCCGCTACGTGGACACGATTAACCCGGACGAATTCGTTCGAGCCGGCATTGATGGAATGTTATCGACCCTCGATCCTTATACCGTGCTTTTTGACGACAAAGAGCTGGACGATCTTGAAATTCTAACGACCGGCCGTTATGGCGGTGTCGGCATCGAAATCGGTGTGCGAGGCGAACGAAAAGTCCTCACGGTTATCACCGCGATGGATGATTCTCCGGCGCAAAAAGTCGGAATTCGTTCCGGCGACCGCATCATCGAAATCGACGATACGCCCACGGACGGCTTCACCACCGCGAAAGCCGCGCAATTCCTGCGAGGCGAATCAGGCACTCAGGTCACGCTGAAAATCATGCGTACCGGCAGCCAAGAACCGATTGAATTCGTCATCACGCGTGATGATATCGAAATCAAAGACGTTCCTTACTACGGCTTCGTTGAGCCCGGCATCGGCTATATCAAACTATCTCATTTTTCCCGCCGCGCTTCTTCGGAAGTTGACCACGCTCTATCGGAACTGATTGCAGGCGGCATGGAATCGCTGGTGCTTGATTTGCGCTCGAATCCGGGAGGCTTGCTCCCAGCGGCGGTGGCGATTTCTCAGCGCTTTTGTCCGCGCGGCGATATCGTAGTTTCTACGCGCGGTCGCATGGAAGAATCCGAACGCGAATACACCGTGCCCAGCGACCCTATCGTTGGCGATTTGCCGCTGGTCGTTTTGGTCAACGGCGGCTCGGCGTCGGCGTCCGAAATTGTAGCGGGAGCAATTCAGGATTTGGATCGCGGAGTCATCGTCGGCGAACAGACGTTCGGGAAGGGACTCGTGCAATCCGTCATTTCGTTTGAAAGCGGCAAAGCTTTGAAATTAACGACCGCGAAATATTACACACCATCTGGCAGACTGATTCAAAAAGTGGATTATTTCGCGCCGAATCAGAGCGTCGTCTTTGAAGACACGGAAGAAGTCCATATCGATTCGTTCGCAACCGCTCACGGACGACCGGTTTACGGTGGCGGCGGAATTTCGCCGGACGTTTTGGTAACGATGCCGGAACCTAACCGCTTGGGCATGGAACTCTGGCGGCAGGGAAAATTCTTCGACTTCATCACCGAGTACCGCGCTCGCCATCTCAACCTGACTTCGGCAAACATCAGCGATGAAGCTCTGATGGAATTCCAGAACTGGTTGGACGAGACAGGTTTCGAATATCGCACCCGCGCTGAAAACTCCTTAGCTGACCTCGAAGCTATCGCTGAGGAAGATACCATCTACGACCAGATTGCGCCTGAATTGGAACAGCTTCGCGCTGCGCTTGAGCACATCCGGGATTACGATTTCGAAGATGGCAAAGATTTTATCCGTCAAGCGTTGAAAAGTGAACTCGCCGCGAACCTCTGGGGAACACGCGGACGAACGGAAGCCAGTTTTAAAGACGACCCGCAGCTACTTGAAGCGATTAAGATTCTCGTTGATAAACAAGGTTACCGAGCTCTGCTTGCATTGGAGATGCCTAAAGATTCGACACGATAAGGCGGACGATTGCCGCTATTTATTTTACTGCCGCTAACCGGTTTTGCCGCCGGTCTCATCGGAGGATATTTGGGCATCGGCGGGGGCGTCTTGATGGTGCCGGTGCTCGTCGAAATCCTTCAGACACGGGGGATTCCCACCGAACACCTTTTCCAAATCGCCTTCGGAACGTCTTTGTGCGCCGCTATCGGAACGACGAGCGTCTCGGCGTTCAACTATTCCCGCGCAGGGCGTGTCGCATGGAACGTTATTCTCTGGGCGGCGATTCCCGCTGTCGTTATGTCGTTTGTGGGTTCCACGCTCGCTGCCGTTTCTGCTCCCGACCTACTCCGCACCGCCTTCTCGCTTTTTCTCATCATATCGGTTATCATACTTCTCCGGGGGAAATTCACTCCGCATGAAGCAAACGTTCCTGTGCGGCATGTCGCTCTCATCGGCACAGGCATCATCGCGGGCACTGCTTCCGCTTACTTGGGAATCGCGGGCGGCGTCATCATGGTATCGCTGTTTTTGATTTGGGCAAAGCTGCCGGTCGAAAAAGGTCCCGGCACCAGCGCCGCTGTCGGCATCGTCACGACATCTGTCGGAACCATCGGATACATCATCCACGGCTGGGGCGTGCCTGATTTGCCGAGCGGAACCTTCGGCTTTGTCCTACCCACCTATGCTGTCGCGCTGATGTTCGGCACCATCCTCGGCGCACCCATCGGCGCAAAATTAAACCGCCGCTTCGGCACCAAAGTCTTCCGCTACGTCTTCGCAGTGTTTTTGTTGTTTATTGCAGGAAGATTATTATTTCGGTCTTTTTAATGCTCCTGATTATTTGTGAAGAACCCCCTATTATCCCCCTACTGAAGTAGGGGGATGTGCACCAAATTCTTCCCCTACTTCAGTAGGGGAAGTTAGAAGGGGTGTCTTCTTGTGCAAATAGGAAGAACACTCCTACATTTTGCAACTTGGGAGCATGCAGACTAACCGGAGAATAAATGACGCAGACAAAATCAACTTCTTCCCTTTTCGAAACTGCGCTTCCTTATAAGCTTCGCGCGCGGGGGAAGGTGCGGGATATTTACGAGATTGATGAACGGCATCTGCTGGTCGTGACGACAGACCGGCTCAGCGCGTTCGACCATGTGCTGCCGACACCGATTCCCGACAGAGGACGCGTGCTGCTCGGCTTGTCGCATTTCTGGATGAACAAACTGCAATCCGTCGTGAAGAATC
>CAZADO010000170.1:0-3281 GCA_964483885.1 uncultured Alphaproteobacteria bacterium
ACAATCGTTCTCGACAGCGTCCACTCGATTCGCAGCAGTCGGAACGATGCGACCGCCATTCCCCAGCCTATCGGCGCCACCGGCAGAAAAATCAGAGCTTGATCAAGCGTTACCAGCGACAATCCTCCCCAAAGTGTCGGAAGTTTATGTAGCAAAATAAACGGAGCGACGCCGACGAAGGTACACAGGAGAAGCCACCGGTTGCAGTTCCTTTCTTCGGGGCGTGCGGATCGGCGCCAAGCATGTACCAAGAGCAAAAAGGTTATCACGAAATAGGCAAGCATCAGCAGACCTAAGACGGTGCTCCTACCCACATGAAAAAGTGAAATAAGAATTGGATTTTGTGTTGCAGAAGCTGAAAGGAATAGGATGCTGAGAGTAATCGCCAGCAAGAGCGGCGGGAAATATAAAACAAATGTATGCCACTTGAATCGTGGATATTGCTTCCGAGAGAAGCGCAATATGAAATCCAGAAGTGCTCCTGGAATCAGACAATAACAGGTCATCCAAGCGAGAGAATAAGTATAATGGAAAAACGCTGGTTGGAATGCGTTGGTAAGCGACTCAAGAAGAACAGCGATACCGGTGATGATGTTCAAACGCAGAAATGCGGCGACGAGTGAATCTCCAATAACCGTCCACCAGACAAACAGTCCCAGCGCAAGAAAAACCACTCCGATGAAAATGACTAAGAAACCGTGACCAACAGGGATAGGGTGAACCTTTATCAGACCGGCTGTAAAAATCGAATCTCCTCTTTGGAATGTGAAGGTTACAGTCTCATATTGTGTAGCTCGTTCGATTTCCCATAACGCTGCGGCAATCGTCGGCAACTCCCGGTCGTTGATTCTGACGATGACATCATTCTGTCTAATGTCAAATTCATTCCAAGTGCTGCTCTTGTGGACACGTTCAACGATGATTTTTTTACCGCGTTCCGCAATATCAATAGGCAACGTCCTCACGCAAAGGACATTCATCACACCGACAACAACGGCAAGGGTGCAAAGACCGATAAGCAGAATTTGTTTGACACGCTGTGTCATCAACGCCGTCCTTCGAATTCCGATAGCAGGCGATTCAAGTGTGTGCGCTCGATTCCCAAACGTCGCGACGCTTCGGTTTGATTTCCGCCGCAACTTGACATGACGCGCAAAATATGATTTTTCTTAAAGGAATTCAAAGCGATTCTTAAATCTTCGACGCCCTCGTCATCCGATTTGGCATGAGAAGAAGGAAATGACAGCCACAACGAACGCTTGATAACCGGATTATCCGACAGCAGCGCTACACGCTCCACGTGATGCAGAAGTTCGCGGACATTACCTGGCCACGAATACTGCTGAAGTTTTTTCAGAGTGTCGTCATTCGGCAGATGGTAATCTCGTCCGTATTGATGTCGGCATCTCTCAAGAGCTCGTGTCAGATAGACAGGAACGTCTTCCGGGCGAGTGCGCAGCGGCGGAAGTTTGAGATGAAATGTTCCAAGCCGATAATATAAATCACTGCGAAAGTGTTCTTTCTTGATTTCAACGTCAAGATTTCGATTTGTCGCCGCGATAATTCTTCCTTCAAAAATCAGCGTGCGAACACCGCCCACGCGTTCGAATTCGCGGTATTCTACGGCGTTCAACAATTTTGCTTGACACGACACAGGAAGTTCGCCTATTTCGTCGAGAAACAGAGTTCCCTTACCGACGAGTTCGAGTTTTCCTGGTTTGCGGTTGAACGCGCCTGTGAACGCACCCTTTTCATGTCCGAACAACTCCGATTCGAAGAGCGTTTCGGTAATAGCGGCGCAATTGACGTTGACGAACGGCTCTCGTGCGCGGTCGGAGTGAGTGTGAATATAGCAGGCTAATACCTGTTTGCCGGTGCCGGTTTCTCCTTCCAGCAATACAGGGTTTTCGCCGATCGCGATTTTCTCGGCATTCTTCAGCAACTCTTTGACAGAAGCACTGTCTCCAAGAAATTCGACGCTTTCAATACCGGTTAGTTGTTTCAGCCGAATATTTTCTGTTTGTAAGACATGCGAAGCCAACGTCCGCTGCACGACGGCTTCCAATATTTGCATGTCAATCGGCTTGACAAGAAAATCAGCCGCGCCCTGCTTCATCGCGGTAACCGCATCGGGAATCGTCGCCGTCCCGCTGATGACAATCACCGGAGCCGCCAAACCTTCTTCTTTCCATTTCTCCAAGAGTTGCAGGCCATTCGTGTCAGGAAGCATTAAATCAAGCAGAATAAGGTTATAATCTTTTGCTTTGAGCTTTTGGAGAGCGGTCGCTCCGTCTCCGGCGACTTCAGGTTTGTAACCAAAAGCTTGCAGTTGCTCGGTCAGTGTCGCGGAAATTTTCGGATCATCATCAACGACTAAAATGTCAGCACTCATGGGCGTGCCTCATGCTGGGTATCGGATAAAATGCGTTTTATGAATAATTCGAAATAGTCGCGAACCAGAGGAGCTTGAAGTCCTGTATCCCTGACCGTATGCGTGTTATCGAACAATAAATCGCAAAACAGATAAGGAACATAGTGCGATAATTCTTCAAAAACCGCTCGTTCGTCATCCGATAAATGCTTTTCGGCATGCGAAAGGAGAGCCGCGTAGTCATCACGCGAAACAATCTTGAATTTCGGCTCCCCTGAATAGCGACTCGCTAATTCTTGAATCTCTCCGAGGGTGGTTGTGCGCCCCGGTCCGGCTGTCAGATTATAGCACATGCCTGTACTCTTAGGATGGTGCGCGATTCGAAAAATCGCATCGCATACATAATCCACGGGAACAAGATCAAGTGGCGATGATGGTTCTCCGGGAAGTAAAGAAAGGCTTTTGAGAAGATACATTCGGATAGCGCGGTAGAATCCGTTATGATCCGACGCCTTACCTGTCTTCGAATCGCAAATGACGACACTCGGACGAATAATCGAAATCGGCAGCTTAGTCTTCCATTGCCGCACCAGCAACTCGGCTTCGAACTTGCTTCGTTCATAAGTGTTGCGGTGTTCCTGCCCGACATCCAATTCATCTTCGAAAGCTGTTCCGCTGCGCATTCCGGCCACGTAAGCTGTTCCGATATAATCCAGCTTCTGAAAATTCGAACATTCGCCGGCAAATGTAAGCATGTTTTTCACACCGCCGACATTAGTCAGCCGAGCATCTTCCAAACTAAGGTCAAAACGAGCCGCCGCGGCGCAGTGGATGATCTTTGAGACTTTTTCGGTGAGTGATTGATAAGATTGGGCATCCAATCCTAACCGTTCTTGTGATACATCTCCTT
>CAZADO010000171.1:0-3210 GCA_964483885.1 uncultured Alphaproteobacteria bacterium
TTCAAGGCGTCGAGTGTGATTGTCCATATTGGACCACCAACCATACACTCTTGCTCTCCATAGGAGTCGGTGTCTTCGGCGCCAATAAAATAGTCGCCATCCAGATTACCGAGGTTCGTAGAAAGCCCGGTTGGCGCCGTGGCTGTCGTATAACGATCGAAGTAGTCGCCTCCATTTGAATGGGTACAAAGGGCAGGATTAGAAGACCAACCCGAAGTTGTCTCAAAGCTTTCCTGCAGGAGCAATTGTCCTTGGGCTGTGCTAAATACACCAAAAACAAGCGGTAAAACCAGACAAAGTGCTAAAAATCCAACTAAGCGTTTCATGCTTTCCTCCTAAAAAAAACTGAACGTTTGCGTAAAAAAAGCTAAGAAATCTATCGATCAAAGTCTAATAAGTATATTCCCCCAGATAGTAAAATATAGCTAATTATTCAAGATAATTCAAGTAAAATCGGAAACCACCTCATATTTCTATGTTATTATCTTTTATGTTGTTACAAGTGTACGGTCAAGAAAATACGTATCATATCTCATTAGGAGGAGGCATAAAAGATTCCCAAGAGTCCCAGAGGAGTTTCCAATAGGGAAAATAAGACATTATTTTAGAGTGAAATTAGGGAGAGCTTTGGTTGTTAGGAATTTCGTACGCGACTTCCAATTTTTCTTCGTGTAGTGAGGATTGGACAGCATCCATTAGTGTTGCAGCTTGGAAGGGTTTGCAGACGAATCCATTAAGCTTTTCGTTGTCAAGGAGTTGACTCGGAACAGTGAGATTGCTCATCAAGAGGATTTTCAATTCCGGCTGAACCTCTCGGAGCGCTCGGGCGAGCTCGATTCCGTTCATGTTTGATCCGTTCATGTCAATCAGCGCAATCGCCACAGGAATGGAACTCTCGGAGAGATAGGTTTGCGCATCGGGCCCTGATGACATGGAAATGCAATCGAAGCCCTTTAATTGAAGGATGCGTTCGGCAAGGGAGCGTACGATTTCATCTTCATCGACAATAAGCGCGGTGGGTTTCGGGGGAGCGGTTAAGGGTTCTATTGGGCTGACGATGGGTAATTGTTCGGCGGTTTCTTCCGCGGCCTCACTCAGCAATCGAATTTGCGCAACCGGTGGGATTTCCGGCTCTTTCTGTGCCTGCTCCGGAACAGGAGCTGGAACAGTCGGGCTTTCAGCTGTTCTGTGCAACTGGATTAAAACAGGTCCCCCACCGGATTCTGAAACGAACAGTCGGATGGCCGTAAAGGTACCTTGCCAGAGCTGATGGGATGAACGCATTTGAATCGCGGCTCCCTTTGCCCGGTTTGGGCTTTCCGCGATATATTTAAGAAAATCGGCAACGCTCCATTCTTGCTCGTCAAAGACAATGCGCGTATCTTTCTTGCCGTCTCTTTGGAACGAAGGCAGCATCAAAGCAGCTTGATTCGCCCGGATGACATGTCCCTGCACATCAACGACCAGAATAGGATCTTCAATGGCTTGAAGGATATTGCGTGACGTTATCTCGGTGGGATATTGTTCTTCTTCCGGAGTTTCGGCGCGCACGTTTTGTACAGGTCGCACCGGAATGTCGCGTCGAGGTTCGGGTGGATATACTCCCGCGAAGAGAATAAGAAGAATGCCAAGACCGCAAATAATTAGAGCCATTCGAGTTTCAGCATTGTTCACTGGGGGCTGTTTGTGGAAGAAAAGCAGTTGTCCGCCGCCGATGTCAACGGTACAATACGCAAGCACACTGCCGTCTGATTGCGTAAACGTGCCGTTTCTCCGGGAAAGAAGCAGTGGGGCGACAGTTCTGAATTCGGATAGTTGCTGAGAGCGGGCATTATTCGAATAGACATTTCCATGAGCACTTAGGTACAGCCATTGGGTATTTTTCGGGGCGAGAAAAGGCCAGCCTGTTTCATCAGTGTAGAGCGCCCAGAGCCGAGCCTGTTTTTCCGGAGACGTTATTAAAGCGAATAGTAAAGGATAATCTTTAGAACCTGCGATAACGGCGTTGCTATTTTGCCCACGCGCTTGCCATTCACGAACCAGAGCTTGCAGGCCGCTGGAATCACCCGCAGCGGCAATAAAATTGCCTTGTTCTGTCGCTAAGACAAGCCCTTGCGGTTTCGAATCTTCCGAAGGCCAACCTTCAAGTATGGATTGAAGCTGGTGCGAAAACTTGGAATTCGGCTGAATGTTGTCCGCGGCATCGATAATACCGCTTTTCCAAGCGGCTTCGCGCAAGTCATTATAATAGCTTTGGGCACGAACTTCCCAGTGAGAAGCGACGTTTTGCAGTCGGTTGCATTCGATAAGCGCTTCCACCTCGCCGGGTTCAGGTCGGCCTGAAAGCAGCAGAAGGATGCCGATAACGCCACAGCCGATGCCTCCAAGGAGACCAGACAGCTTTAGAAGTTGCCTCATTACAACACCTCAAGTTAGACTAAAAGCAGAATTTGCAAAATCGGTGCCGACGCTATGTTAGGTCGGGGTCAGCTTGACAAAGTTCTCTATTATCAGTATCTTTCGAGGTTAGGCTCCCATGAGTTTTTACAGAGGAAACTTGGATGTTGCAAACAATTCAGGCGGATTTTCGGGCAATTCGCAAGAATGATCCCGCCGCCCGTAATTGGCTGGAAGTTCTCGTATGCTATACGACGTTCTACGCAATTCTGATTCATCGTCTGACCCATTTTCTTTGGCGGATAAAACTGCCGATTATACCGCGCATTTTGTCGCAGCTTAATCGGTTTCTGACCGGTGTGGAAATTCACCCCGGTGCGAGTATCGGTAAAGGACTTTTCATCGACCACGGCATGGGAGTCGTGATTGGTGAGACGGCGAAAATCGGCGAGAACTGTATTATCTTCCATAACGTCACTTTAGGCGGCACAAAATCCGTTCATGGTCGCCGCCACCCCAAGCTCGGAGATAACTGCCTTGTCGGCACAGGCACGAGTCTTCTCGGGCCGATTCTAATCGGGAGTCATGTAAAAATCGGAGCCGCGACGACCGTCATCAATCGCAACATTCCCGACAACTGTTCGGTCGTCGGCGTGCCGGGGCATATCGTTCACTACAAAGGCATTCGCACGCACATTCCGCTGCCGTCGATGGAATATGAGACGCTGGAAAAGATGCATGACTATATGAACGTCATGCTCTCTCAGGAAGAAGGAACCGCACATCCTCCTTCGAATGAAGCGGAGTAACAAA
>CAZADO010000172.1:0-3702 GCA_964483885.1 uncultured Alphaproteobacteria bacterium
ACCGAATCTCCTTCCGACGTTGCGACCAGTTCTCGCTCTGTCAGATCAAACTCCGCTTTGACTTGCTGCAAATCCACCAGCGCCGCCACAGGCATCCCCTGAGCCACCGTCTCACCGACTTCGACGCTTCGACGCGTCAATGTTCCATCAAAGGGTGCTTGAATGGTGGTATTCGAATAGACCTCCTGAGCCATGCGCCACGCCGTTTCCGCGCTTTTGGCGCCCAGCCGCGCTCCCTCAAGTTCGCTGTCGGAAATGCTCTTGGCTGCGAACAAATTGCGCGCGCGCACTAAATCCGCCTCAGCTTTTTCAAAAGCGATTCTCGCCTGCTGAGCCGCCAGGCTCTTCACAGACGAATCTAACTGCAGAATCGCCTGACCTTCCGAAAAGAAATCACCCACCTCTCCGTAGAGAGCAATCACTCTGCCTCCGGTTTCAGCAGAGATTTGCGCCTCGCGCCGTCCATGTATCGTTCCCGTCACTGAAATGGTGTCAACCGCTGAAGGTTCTCGCAGTGGAATCGTCGTCACAGCGATTCCCTTCGATGCTTCTCCGGCGAGTTCGCGCTCTGAGCGAGCTGACCGGAGAACGTGAGAGAGCACGACAATCAGTGCAATCACTACAATCGCAATTCCGAAATAAACCGCACCTCGTTTCATGGAAAAATCCTTTTCGTAAGGTTTGTATTCTTACAGAAAACTACATCATCAGAACTTTAAAGTCAAGTAACCTGCTTTGTCCTTTGAAAATTTTCCGAGAGACAACACTGCCGAGTAATGTCCCCCAAGCCCACGGCAACTTCGCCGCGACTAAATAGTCTTTATGGCTGCTCTTCCGCAATCAGCAGGCTCTGCGCTTTTCCCTGACGGCACCTCATCATAAACCTGCCGATGGGCAGCGATTCAAAATGAACCACGGTGGTCATCATTGGAGGAAGCGGCTCTTCAATCTTCAGTTCGGGAATGAGTACCCATTCTTCCTCGGGCTCACTATCAAGACGATGGATATGAAGATGAAGCGGGATACCGCTGCGGACTTTTAACTCAGATGGATGAAATTCCCCCTCAAGGCGCAGATCAGCCCGCTGCGTTGTCGGCACCGGGGGCTTGCGGAAATAAAACCAGCCCAAAATGAGCGCCGCCAGAATAATTCCGAAAAGAATTGTGAGCGGATCCTGCATCCTTAATCTATATCCTTCTAAGAAATCGCACACACGGAAACAATTTAAACAGAGAAATCAAAATATCAAACCTAAATGACACGACATAAATCATTCATAACCTTGCTAAAAAATTCGCATTCTGACACATCGCGCATTTAACTCTACTGTTTCAACTTCAGTTCCACATTGAAGGTTACGTAGATCAGGGTGCGACGGAATTATCACGCCCGCTTTCAGGAATTCCAGTGCAAAAATGGGTCAGGATTATTGTTCTTAAGAGGCATACTTTAACAAGTCATTTCATTCTAAAAATACTGACCCGTAAAAAAGCAAGGTTTTAATGCGCTGATTCCTCATCTCAGAGCGGCTTGCAACCCTTTGACACCAGAAATTTCAATAATCGAAATTGATTTAGGTAGCTATACTACATGTTAAGTCCATGTATAATTTAACTTTAACATCCGATTTTCCTTGAACTTATGAGACAGAATAGGTATATTTAAGATGAGGAGTGTAGTTAAACTTGTTAAGTCATGAAAATTTTTATAACAAATCGTGTCCTATAACCTTGACATTAATAGTATTAATCTTTATCATTGCTTTACTTGTTCGATTCATATTTTTAGTTCGAAATCTGTATAAAAAGTGATGACATGAAATAATATCGATGTTTTAATTAAATATTCAGATAATACGTGTAGTTTTAAGTGATTCGATTCCGAAAAGACTTTTTCTGCGGAATTCATATAGATTCAAACTCCAAAACTCAGTTAACCTTTAAAATAATTTAGTCATTCGATAGTAAGGAGAAGAGAAATGAAAAGATGGTCATTTTTATGTGTTTTGTTAGCCGTTTTCGCTATAGCAGTTCTGTCCTATGCGGGTGAAATCGTGATGGATGGGCCGAAGGGCATACGGTTAATGCAGCTCCAAGAGGAGATGAAGCAACTCGAAGAAGTCGGAATTTTCGACGCAGCCCTGTGGCATGAATATCATTCCTTAATGAGGGGTGACGAAGCGGGCTCAAGCCCTGCTTTGGATCAGGGCGGGGAGGACATTGCGTCCGCCACGGTTATCCCGAGTGTTCCCTATACAACCACAGGGACAACCGTAGGATATGTGGATGATTATGATGAGGCGTGCCCCTCTGCATCCTTTGCAAATACTCCCGATGTTGTTTATTCCTTCACTCCCGCCGCAGACGTAACTGTGGATATTGATCTGTGTGCTTCTTCTTTCAATACGAAGGTCTATTTGTACGAGAACACTGAAGGGAATCTTTACGCGTGTGACGACAATGGGTGTGGTACGGTTAAGTCGTTTCTCGGATTGGTGGATCTCTTTGCCGGCAACACCTACTACATCATTGTTGACGGCGGCCGCGGCCCGAATGTAGAAGGAGACTATGTGCTTGATATTTCCGCTCCGGTTTTAGGTCGCTGCTGTTATGAAGACACGGTCGGGCATTGGGCATGTGACGTCACTGACCGTTATGCTTGTCGTTCCCTGGAGGGTTACTGGGTAGAAGGCGGGAATTGTGATGAACCCTGCTCCGGCCCATGTGACTGGATAGAGGATGGCTTGGTTCAAAATCCCGACGGTAGCTTTACCTACCGTCAAACGACGGATTCTTCCGACACTGCTCCATTGTACGAAGGCCCATTCGACATTTACGCTCCATGCTGGGGCGGAATTCCACAGTGTGGTTTTGAAATTTACAGTTGGTGGAATCAGGATTATGGTTGGAAACATTTCTGGAATCTATGGAATACTCCCGATTTGACGGTTCAGTCGGTGCAGGTTCTGATTTGCGCTTGGGATGTGGATGAACACTCTTGCCTCATCCAAAATCCCGGTAATCCTGAAGCATGCGAATTAGATAATATCTATGCGGATGGAGAGTTGCAAAATCCAGAATATCTCTTCGGCAATAGTTATACCTACTCCATAACGCTGTTCGACGTCGCACCGTCCGCACTGCTCGATGATGGATATTTAGACATGTTCATTGACATCGACGTGTGGAACGACTCGTGCTATTGGGCAACGACACTTAGTTGGTCACAGCTTATTGTAACCTACACTCAAGATACAATCCCCAACAATCCGCCCTATACTCCTGAAGGTTATGGGATGTCGTGCGTTGACGTCACGACTCCTATTTGTGTCACGATTACAGGGCCGACTCCGCCGGATCCCGATGGGAATACTGTAGACTATACCTATCGTTGGTTTGTCAGAAACGCCTCTACCGGGTGGGGCTATGTGGATGATGAGAACCATCCCAACCATCCTGTTGACCACAGCGGACCATGCATTCCGACAACAGATTTTGATGTGGGTGATATGTGGCGTGTGCAGGTCTTTGCGGTGGACGAATTCGGAGCCCAATCCAGCGAAGCATTAATCGTAGATTTCCCGCTGATCGTCGAAGCTGGGCGGGGCCAGCAGCAGTCGCAGGCCCGTCGGGTGATGGGTCAGGCACTTGCTCACGGTCCGCGCGTTGATGTCTCCAAGGTTCTGACTCGCCAGCAACGGAT
>CAZADO010000173.1:0-4551 GCA_964483885.1 uncultured Alphaproteobacteria bacterium
ATGCTTCGAAAAACATCGAGAAGGGTCATTATAACTAACCTATTATAATAAATCATGTTATTAAAAAAGAATCCTTTGAATTCCTACTCAGAATTTTTTTCAGTTGCCCTAAAAAAATACTTGACAAGTTCAAATGTTTGACGTATAATTACTATAGTATGCATGGAGCAGGCTTCATAGAGGTGTAATCTATTTATTTCGAATATATCCTGTTGTTCAAACTGCACTTACGGAGGATGAGAAAATGAAGTACAAGAGTGTTATTATTTTGATGGCTTTGTTGGCTATTGGAGTATCAACTAGTTTTGGTATTCCCGGTTGGTGCGGAGGTATTTGGCCTACGAGTGGTCAAACCTATCTGCCAACGGACAACATTGGTGTCTATGTTCAAATCTGGAAAGCTGGCAAGACTGACAGTCCGGGTCAAGGTGATAGTCTTACAGCCTGGCTGTATTATAAGCAAGCACCAGATGCAGACTATGATTCCGTCGAAATGTATTACAATGGCGACCCCAGCGGAGGCAATGACGAGTACACGGAAATTATCCCCTCCTCTGCTACTCAGGGAGGCGTGGATGAGAATTTCTATTGCAGGGTTTATGACAGCACCGATGCTTCCTGGTATGATGGAATACAGGATCAGAATAACAATGATCCCCCATTTACGTTGCACATTCAAGTAGGAACGTCGCAGGATGTTACTGTCACATTCCGCGTTGATATGGCTTGCCAGCATCCAGATTGGTATCCAGGTGGCGTTTTCTTCACCGGCGATTACTGGGGCTGGGGCCCCTGCGATCTGACTCGTCAGATGAGTGATCCCGATGGAGATTTAATTTTTGAATTTGATTTTCTTTTCCCGGCTGGAGTAAATCCATCTGTGCTCTACAAGTACAATAAGCACGATGGTACTGATTGTAATTGGGAAGGAGTTGCGAATCGGACTTTCACTATTGATGACTCCCAACCGACTCAGGTACTCCCGATAGATATCTGGGATAACTGGGATTGCTGCACGCCGTCAGGACCTGCGGAAATCACGGGTTCCGGAAGCTACTGCATAACGCTATGCTATCTTGATGAGACATTGGCAATTCCGCTCAATACTCCTTATGATCCACCGATTATTCCGAACATTGTCTTCTCACCGGGTTGCGAATTAGGACCCACTCCATGTGATGAAGTGTGTGAACCGGGTTCAGGGTCACCCTATTGGGCTGTTTGTTGCGTAGCACCTGGTGTATATGAGCTTCAAATTTGCTTGCAGCGCGATAATCCGGATAACTGGTACGGCTGCTTCTGCATGACGATTGATCAGATTTTGCCGGTCGAGCTCTCGACCTTTGAAGCGACAGCGCTTGTGAATGCGGTTCGTCTTGACTGGGTAACTGCCAGCGAGAAGAACAACGATTACTTTGCTATTGAACAGTCACGGGATCAAGCAACGTGGATGGATATCGGTCATGTTGATGGTGCTGGAACGACTCCGACGGGCAACAACTACAGCTTCACGGACGAAAATCTCGTTGCCGGAACAACCTACTACTACCGTTTAACCAGTGTGGATATCGACGGCACTCGCAATGATTACGAGCAAATCGTGAGTGCAACACCTTATGGACCGGAAGCGGTTTCCGATTACAGCCTTTCTCAGAACTATCCGAATCCTTTCAACCCGACGACAACCTTCAACTATACGCTGAAGGAAGCCGGAATGGTTACGATTAAGGTTTTCGACATCACAGGCCGCGAAGTAGCGACGCTTGTGAGTGAGTCTCAGTCTGTCGGCAAATATTCGGTAACCTTTGATGCAACGTCTCTTCCGTCAGGCATCTATATCTATCGTCTGCAGGCCAATGATTTCACGGCCACACATAAGATGGTGCTCATGAAGTAAGTTAACGCTAACGTCTTTTAACAAGGGAAGCCACGCGATAGTATTTCGCGTGGCTTTCTTCTTTTCTACTAAGGTGTTTTACACAGAAAATTCTTCCACTTGTTCCATAATTTTAGGGAGAGCACTTTCATATATTTCTTCGGCTTCTTTCACTGAAAGTACGAGCCAATCGTTAATCGCAATATCCTCGCCGCCCACACGGCCGAGCATTTTCACCGGGATATCAAACCTCTTGCACGCATCTCGGAATTTGCCCCACAAATCTCCATTCACTGAAATCACAACGCAAGATACGTTTTCCGCAAACAATGTTTTCACGGGTCGTAAATCCCAAGGGAACGTCAGAACTGCGCCCAGAGAGTTTGGCATGCAGGCTTCGGCTAAACACACCGCCAATCCACCATCGGAAATATCGTGTGCGGAACGAATCAAGTGGTTGTCAGAAAGGTATTTCAGTAGTTGGATTAAGGCTTTGTGTCGTTCGAAATCTGTCTCCGGCACAGGACCGGAAATCAAATCATGGAAAAGATGTAAATATTCGCTGCCGCCCAAATCCTTTCCTTGTGTTCCCAGCAACGCGATGAAATCACCTTCCTCTTGGAATCCCATCGGTGTGGCAAGAGAGAAATCCTCTAATAGACCGACCATGCCGATGACGGGCGTCGGCATGACAGCTTTGTTCTCCGATTCGTTATAAAAAGAGACGTTCCCACCGGTGACAGGAATTTCCAGAGCCCGGCAAGCCTCCCCCATTCCTGCAACAGCTTCGCGGAAGAAATAGTAGATTTCTTCGTTCATCGGATTGCCGAAATTCAGACAGTTGGTGAGTCCAATCGGTCGTCCGCCCGTGCAGGCGACGTTCAAAGCGGCCTCACAAACGGCCAACTTTGCGCCTCGACGGGGATTCAGCGCGACGCGCTTACCGTTGCCGTCAACTGTCAGCACCAGCGCCTTTTGTGTTCCGGGGACACGTATGACAGCGGCGTCAGATAATCCCGGTCCCACCATTGTATTCGCGCCGATAGTATGATCATATTGCTCGAAGACCCAGCGTTTCGAAGCAATATTCGGCGAGGCAAGAAGTTTCGTCAGTACCTTCGTATAATCCGTGGGTTCCGGCACATGGTCAGGATTGAAACGTTCGTGAATCTCCAGTTCAAAAGGTTTGCTTGAAGGACGCTTGTAACGCGGCGCGCCTCCTCCCAACACCAGACTATCGGCGGGAACATCGGCAACAATTTTTCCTTCCCGCTTAACAGTGAAACGCCCGCCATCTGTAACTTCTCCAATCGATTCCGCATGTAATTCCCATTTATCGAAGATTTGTTTGGCGATGTGTTCTTTCCCTTTTTCGATAATCACCAGCATCCGTTCCTGCGATTCGGACAGACATATTTCATAGGGAATCATATCAGGTTCGCGAAGCGGGACTTTATCGACATCCATCTCAATTCCGACTTTGCCTCGCGCTGCTGTTTCCGTGCAGGAGCAAACGATTCCCGCCGCGCCCATATCCTGAATACCGACTAACGCACCTGATGCAACGAGCTCCAGTGTCGCTTCCAAGAGCAGCTTTTCCTTGAAAGGATCACCAATCTGCACCGAAGGTCGTCGCTCGGAAGAACGCTCGGATAGTTCTTCGGACGCGAATGTTGCACCATGAATTCCGTCCCGACCAGTCGATGATCCGACGATAAAGACAGGATTCCCCTTTCCTTTCGCCGCCGCTCGCGCGATAGCATTGACAGGCACAATACCGACCGCCATCGCGTTCACCAGCGGATTTCCACTGTAGCTCGCGTCAAAATAGACCTCACCGGCCACCGTAGGAACACCGAAGCAGTTGCCATAATCTCCGATTCCCCGGACGACACCGCGCATAAGGTCTCGCTGATGTGGGTCTGAAAGCGTCCCGAACCTCAGCGAATTGAGCGCCGCAATTGGTCGTGCTCCCATCGTGAAAATATCTCGCAGAATTCCCCCCACTCCTGTCGCCGCTCCCTGATAAGGTTCAATTGCGGAGGGATGATTATGACTCTCTATTTTGAAACAGACGGCCAGTCCGTCGCCAATATCAAGAAGTCCCGCGTTTTCTTCCCCAGCCTGAGCCAGCACGTGTTTTCCTCGCGTAGGCAGGGTTTTCAATTCCAGAATGGAGCTTTTATACGAGCAGTGTTCCGACCACATTACGGAGTAGAGTCCCAATTCCGTAAAAGTCGGAGTTCGCCCCAACAGCTTGCAAATATGTTCGTATTCTTCTGTCGTCAGCCCATGTTCATGGGCAAGTTCTAATGTGACAGGTTTCTCTTTCAAAGTTATCCTCTATAGGAATGAAAATGCTTAAGCGTTTAAAACCACAACCCACTCAACTATCCAAATCGCAATCAATCCGATAAAACCGATTCTCCAAATCCAGAGAGCCAATCGACGCGGGTAGCGACGCTGATTGCGAGGCTGTGCAAATATCGCTCCTGCCAATAATATAAAAAGCGGCATGAGAGGTTCGTGATAGCGAGGCAGCGCAACGAATACAAGTGACGCAACAAAAAATGTGAGCGCACTGGCATACCAGATAGTATTATCTTTCCAAGGATTCAGGAAAAATAATCCCGTCCATGCAAGCAAAACGAGAACCATATATGGCAAAGCAACCA
>CAZADO010000174.1:0-6964 GCA_964483885.1 uncultured Alphaproteobacteria bacterium
CACACGAAACCAGCGAAAGACAGTCTGCTGATCCGTAATTAACGTATCGCCGCCGTTGGGAGATGTTACCCACAATCCCGCAACGGAAATCGAGAAATTCGCCTGTGATGTATCACCGATTTCCGGACGATTCACCAGATAAATGCGAATACGATTCGTGGTGTTTTCCGGACCGGGAACAAGCCAACTGAACACATTCGTCTCGACGGTGTCGGTCAAGGTTTCCCATGCGCCGCTCGGATAATCACGGTTGACTTCGACAGCGACTTGCCCGAGCGCAGCAAGGCGACTCCACTGAATTTGATATGGATAGCCAATAGAAAGAACATTGCCGCCATTCGGTTGAATAATATTTAATTCCGGATAGACTATCGAAAAATTACCGGACGTATCGGCGAGGAATCCATCAACAGAGACAATTTTTACGCGAGCTGCCGGTGATGTGTTTCCTTCGAGCAGCCAGCTATAATTCTCGGTAAAAATATTATCCGCTAAGAGTTCCCATTCGCCGCTGCCAGAAATGCGTTCGAGATAAACCTTGACCGGTCCAGCATAATCGGTGCGCTCCCAGTGAATGTCATAGGTGTATCCGAGTCCAAAGATTTCACCACCGACAGGTGATGTCAGTGTGAGATTCGGCCAGATAATACGCAGGCTGTCGCTGAGTGCTTCCCCGAAAGCGTTCACATCCGAACGAAGCCGCAGTCGAGCTTCGGAAGCAACGGGAGCAGAAATTGCCCAGTGAAAACTATCAACATTCACTGCAGCCGCGAGGATTTCCCAAGCGCCGGAAGGCCAAGCGCGATTGAGCTCCACAGTGACACTCGGCGCAAGATGAGCGCGCCGCCAGCGAATCGTTGTTTCGCGTCCCACTTCCCAGATAGTTGTCCCTAATGGTGAAAACAGTTCCAATTCCGGATAGACAATCGGATTGTTTGCGTCGCTTGTATCTCCAACCCACGGCAACGCTACGGAAATTACTCGGAAGCGCGTGTTGTTTGCGGCCGGTTCGCTGATGTTCCAGACGAGACTTTCCGCTTCCGTGACGACGAGCGTGCTCCAATTTTCCGATGGATAGTCGCGACAAATCTCGACACGCAAACTTCCCGGCACGGCATCCGTTCGCTCCCATTTTAGTAAGCATTCGTTGCCGATGCCGAGCGTATCTCCCGGTGGTGGTGCGGTAAATTGCAGCTCTGCGTAGAGCATCGAAAATAGAGTCGGTGACATATCAAAGACATCCGGATTATCCGATGACTCTATTTTAATCCGGCAGGTAACCGATTCCGGCCCCGGAACAATCCATACGAGCGAATCCACCTTGAGATTCGACGCAATCGTTTCCCAATCCGGAGCAGGCCCGGCGCGGTCAATCAGAACATTCACCGAATCGATTTCTCGCCGCTGCCACCTGATAACGACTGTATCCCCAATCGCCAAGATTTCTCCGCCGATGGGATAATGCAGAATCACTCCGGGATTGATAATCGAAAATTTACCTTCCGATGTATCCGCGATAGTGGGATCAGCGGTGAGAAACGCTCGCACACGAGCCTCATCGGTTGTTGGTTCGGTTACGACGACCGAAAAACTGTCGCTTGCCGCTGTGGTTGTCAAACTCTCCCATAAACCCGAAGGATAATTTCTATCCAATTCAACCGTGACCGCTCCGTAGGCATAACTGCGCTCCCAGCGAACTGTATGCGTCGAATCTACCACCCAGAATTCGGATTCTTCGGGCGAAGTGATGGTTAATGCCGGTGTCGCTATAATGAAATTGGAGCTGGATGTATCGCCAACACTTGGGTTGGAATTTAAAATAATTCGTACACGATTATTGCCGCCCGTCGCTCCGGTTACCGTGTACGCCATCATATTGTCCGCGTCGCCGCTGGAAAGCGTCTCCCACGCGCCGCCGGGAAAATTGCGGCAAAGCTGCACCATGACATTGCCGGCTGCTGCCCGGCGCGACCACGTAATCGATTCGTTGGCACCTGTGAGCCAAACTTCACCTCCACCCGGCGAAATTAAAGAGAGCGTCGGAATCGCGATGGAGAAATCGCCATCACATGTGTCGCCTATCGATGGATCACTCGTCAGGAAAACACGCATTCGCGCCTGTTCTGTTTCCGGCGTCGTCACCGTCCAATCGAATGAATTTCCGGATGCGGTCGTTGTGAGCGTCTGCCAGCCGCCGGAAGGAAAACTTCGATTCAACTGAACGGTTGCATCACCCGAAGCATAGCTGCGAGTCCACTGCACGGTCATCAAAGAACCAACGGCCAGCGTATCTCCTGCGCAGGGATTCGTCATCGTTATAGACGGAATCATCATCGTGAAATTCGACGCGGAAACATCAGACACGGTTGGAGATGCGGTCAAAAATATTTTAATGCGAGCCAGACTCGTCGCAGTGCCTGCGACCGTATAGGAATAGCTGTTGCCGCCGACGGTTGTGGTCAGCGTTTCCCAGCTTCCCGAAGGATAATTGCGATTCAAAGCGACCGTCACATTACCCGGAGCGTTGTCACGCGTCCACGAAATGACTTCGACATCTCCTTCGACCCAGACTTCACCGCCGTTGGGAGATATCAGGTCGAGACTTTGCGTGATTTCATTGATGGAGAAGTTTGCATTCGATATATCTTCCAGCGCTCCTTGAGCCACGGACGCAACTTTGATTCGCGCACTTGTCGTTACTGGCCCGGAAACCGTCCATTCGAAGGTCTGACTGGAATTCCCCACGCAAATGAGTTCCCAGTTGCCTGTGGGATAAGAGCGATTAATATAAAGATTAAAGTCGCCGAAAATATTCGCGTACTGCCACTGAATTGTTTGCGCGGTTCCCGGCGGCCAGACTTCCCCTCCATTCGGAGTGAGCAATGTCAAAGACGGTGATAGAATCGTGAAATCCGCATTCGAGACATCCGAAACTTCCGGATACGTTGTGCTGGTGACTCGAACACGCGCATGTGTACCACCGGGGCCATTCACCGTTCGAACCAGACTGTCTGCACTGACACTACTCCCCAGTACTTCCCATGAACCGCTCGGGTAGTTCTGGTTCAGTTCAACTTTGACCGGTGTTGTCAAACTCTGACGCGTCCACCGTATCGTACGCAACTCGCCCGGCATCCAAACATTGCCGCCGTTCGGATTCGTAACTGTCACACCGGGAGCCGAAACCGTGAACGAGGCATTCGTCGTGTCGCCAATGGTGGGATAGTAGTAAAAAGTGGCGCGGATGCGTGCGTTCGATGTTGCCGGAGATGTCACCGTCCATTCATACGAAAGAGCGGTTGACACAGTGATTAATTCCCAGCCGCCTGTGGGATAATTCCGGTTTATTTCGAGTTTGACATAGGGACTTATTCCCACACGGGACCATGAAATAGTTTTGTTCGTACCGTAAACCCAGTTTTCCCCTCCGTTCGGTGACAGCAGTTCGATATGCTGCTCTACGATAGAAAAATCCCCATTCGATTCATCGACTATAGATGGATTGGATAACGACGTGATACGTATCCGCGCGTTCGACGTCGTCGGGCTTGTGACCACCCAATTGGCGCTGCCGTCGTTCAATGTTGACGAGAAGAGTGTTTCCCAACCGCCGCTCGGATAATTCCGATTCAATTCGATGCTGACATTGCCCGACAATCCTCCGCTGCTCCATGTAATTTCATACGTGCTGCCTTCGCCCCATTGTTCGCCGCCGTTGGGAGACGTCAACGTAAGACTTGGCGTTCCCACAGAAACTTCCCACATGCCGCGTCCGTGTGTCGCCGCTCGAAGCGTGCCTGCTGTCGGATGAAGCGCTAAATCATCCACCACGACATTCGGAAGTCCGGTCGAAAAACTCGCCCAGCTTGTTCCTCCATCCGTCGAGCGATAGACACCTAAATCCGTTCCCGCGTAGAGAATGCTGGGATTTGCGCCGTCGATGACAATCGCGTTTACCGGTTGATCCGGAAGTCCACTGCTGGAATTAGCCCAACTGGTTCCTCCATTCGTGCTCTTGTAAACATGACCGCTGCCGTAGCCCGAAACCGAAGCGAAAACCGTATTCGCGTCGGATGGATGTACGGCAATGCGAGTCACGTAGCGCGACGGCATTCCTGAATAAGCGCTGCTCCAGTTCGTGCCGCCGTTGGTCGTCTTATAGATTCTGCCGCCGCCTTCGCATCCGGCAAAAACCGTATTGGTCGCGGATGGGGCAACAGCCAGCGTAGTAATATCATAGGAGGTGAGATCCGATGAAATCGAGTTCCAATTCGTACCGCCGTTGGTCGTTTTATAGACCATGCGCGTCGCAGTATAGAGCACCTGAGGATTCGTCGGATCCATGACAACCGGTGTTACCCACGCGCCATTGCCTGAAATCCCGGTTTGAATCGAGGACCATGACGTACCGCCGTTTGTGCTCTTGACATGCGAACCCATCTGCGTTTCCGCATAGACGATATTCGAATTCGTATTGTCAACGACGCAATAACCGCCGTCCCCGCCGTAAACTGCCGACCACGATGTCGAACCGGTGTATTTATTCGTGCCGTTGTCTTGAGTACCACCATAGCATACCGAGGGAGTTAAGAGCGCGTTTCCCATCGCATAAAACTGGAAGGTTGCCAAACCGTTGTTGAGTCCCGTCCAGCTTGTTCCGCCATTCGTCGAGCGAAAGAGACCACCGTCTGTTCCGGCGTAAACCGTGTTTGGATTGGTGGGATGAAAAGCAAAGGCGTGATGATCCGCGTGCGCGTACTGACTGTGACCAGTCGAATAATACCAGTAGGTCAACTGCGTCCATGACGAACCGCCGTTCGATGATTTGTAGAGGTCAATCCCTGACGCATAAACGGTGTTCGGATCGGTGGGATGCACCGCGAGTACATTATTGTACCATCCTTGACCGCCGTAGAAATTCGGCGTACTTGCCCGCAGACTCCACGACGCTCCTCCGTCGGTCGTGCGATAAATTCCCAAGAGTCCCGCGCCGCCGGAAAGTGTCTGCGATATGCCGACATAGACGACGGAAGGAGACGATTTGGAAATCGCCAGCGCCTGTCGTCCTTGCGTACTGGATGACGGCAGACCGTTCGTTAACTTTGTCCAGTTTGTGCCACCGTTGGTGGATTTATAAACGGCGTTGTTGGTGCTCCCCCATGGATAACCGGCTACACAATAAAGCACCTGACTGGAATCGGGATGCATGACAAGGTCTTTAACATCATAGCCGGTCAGGTAATTTCCCCATGTCGTGCCGCCATTGGTACTCTTATAAATTCCTCCATACGAGCCATAACGATTCATCGCCGCGTAGATGATATTCGTGTTCGTCGGATCAATGACGAGCTTGTTTATCGCGCGGTACTGACTCTGAGACCAGCTTAGCCCCGTCGTATTCCATGTCGCCCCCGCGTCAGTGGATTTCAGAACACCCGCGCCGTAAACCGCATCCCAATTGAACGAGCCTTCGCCGGTACCGATGTAAACAATGTTCGCGTTCGTCGGATCAACGGCGACCGCTCCCACAGCGAGCGTCGGCAGGTCATCATCGAGCGCAATCCAACTGGTACCGCCATTCGTTGTTTTCCAGATTCCGCCGGAAGCGGAACCGACATAAATGACATTCGGATTGCTGGATACGATAGCAATATCCAGCAGACGTCCGGCTATATTCGACGGACCGATTTCCTGCCATGCAGGATCGTCCAGCGTTCCTCTTTCTTTTTCGGTTCGAATTTTGTTTTGAAATTCCTGCCAGCGAAGACCTGCGGGGATTTCACCTGTGGGATAAGCGCGCTGCCCCCAGAACCAGTTGAATCGCTTATAGGGTTTCCACCCCATCCCTTTGCCGGGTGATTCATCGGTGTAAATCGTGCGGTAGAGGGAATCAACTTCTTGATAAGTTAGGGGAGAAGAGGGTGCAGCCGCTTGCGCCCTTGCGCAGAACATCGCAAGGCAAAACGCAAGACATATAAAAGACAATACGGAACGTGATAGGAGTAGTCGTAAGATTTTCATGTGTTTCGATGCCCTCGAAGAATCCGGAATAGTCAATCCAGTATCCTATAAGGCAACCTTCACGCCACCATCTTACGACCAAGATTTCCTCCACTTCTTACGCGATTTTAACAGCTTACTTCTTGCGTGTGTCAACAGCATTCGTTTCACTTTCTCCACCACCGCAACATAACGGTCGCCACCCGCCAACATAAACACCTCGCCGCGACATGCGTCCCCACGTGCCCGGTATTCTCGCCGAGCTGGGTTCAACGCAGAGTCCCTCATGATGTAATTTTACTCAAGGGCACTGCCATGTGGCACTGCCAAAAAATATAAAAAGAAAAGCCCGGCAAGTTTGCCGAGCTTTCTCAATCATCAGCTATGGTTTGTAGAGACTAAAACAGAATGTTAAGTCCTATGCACAATCCCACTTCAAAATCAATTCGACACGGTTATATAGTAAAAATACGGCGACGGGTGCGTTATGACGGCGCCCGCATCGGTATAGGTGGTTATAGGCGCGGTGACTTGACCGAGGAATGTTCCGGCGACGTAAGGCTCTGTACTGCCGTAGATGTTATAAAAGCTCGCGATAGGATGCGCAGGCCAATTTAAAACGGCATCATCACCACTAATCGAAATGACCAAACCAATGATAGGCGGAAAAGCTTGCGGGCTTTCATCAGCGCCAATATCGGAACACGTGCCCGCGGGATTCGGTCTTGAATCTCCTTCGAAATCGTAAGGTGGATAAATCGTGCAATGTCCCGCGCCGATACAGCGACTAACATCGGTCAGATGTATATCGGTATAAGGCGGAGAAACAAACGCCGGATCAAACGAGATGTTGTAATAAGTATCGCACGGATCTCCGTTGGAATTCGTCGAAGAAATGATGCCGATATTCGGTGGGCCTTGCGATGGATCACCACCGGAAAAAACGATATCACCACCGCTGTTT
>CAZADO010000175.1:0-15154 GCA_964483885.1 uncultured Alphaproteobacteria bacterium
GATTCCGTTCGATGCATCTGATCTGCCAAGCGGTGTCTATATCTACACTCTATCTGCCAAGGGCTTCAGTGAAAGCCATAAAATGGTACTCCTGAAATAAAGGCACGCATGTTTTGTCCAAAGCTCCAACCGGGGCTGGGAAATCCCCAGTCCCCGGTTGTGAGTGTTTGGAAAATAATGTGCCTGTGATAACTTTCTTGTTAGGCAACGTAAGAAAACGAAATGGCTTGCAAAGGCCGGGCTAACCTATAGCACAGGAGGTTTTGAGGTGAGCAGGCGAGCAATTTATTTGGTGCTCCCCATCTTCCTTTTTATTCTGATCGCGCCCGCAATGGGTGCAGTCACAGGGAAGATTGCCGGTGTCGTCAAAGACAGGGCCACCGGTGAGCCTTTGCCGGGAGTAAACATTGTAATCGTAGGGACCAATCAAGGGGCGTCGACCGATATTGACGGAGAGTACTACATTCTCAATATAAGTCCCGGAACCTATGATCTCCGTGCTTCCGCCATTGGCTACAAAGCAGTGACACTCACAGGTGTCGTCGTCGTCCAAGACCTCACAGCAGAGCAGTCCTTCCGGATGGAAGAGTCAGTGCTTATGGGAGAAGAGGTCACGGTCACGGCTGAACGGGATGTCGTTCGCAAAGACATCACATCATCGACTCATATTGTTTCCCGTGAAGAAATCGAAGCACTGCCTGTGACCACCTACCAACAAGCTCTTGCAGCAACGGCGGGAGCAGTTGGCACCGGAACAAATATCCATATCCGAGGTGGTCGGCGCGACGAAATCCTTTATCTGGTCGATGGACTTCAAGTAAAAGATCCGCAGTTTCAGCGCCGTTCTCTGGATGTGGGTTCGGGCTCTATTGCCGAAATGATTGTCTTAACGGCAGGTTTTAATGCGGAATATGGAGATGCACAGTCCGCGGTCGTGAATTTGGTCGTCCGCGAAGGAGATCCTCAATATCACGGTCATGCGCGTCATCTTATGGATATGGAAGGGGACGAGCATTATCAGGACTATGATTATACGGAAGCATCTCTATCGGGTCCAGAACCCATCACAAGTTATATTCTGCCACGCTTGGGTACCCGCATTCCCGGAACCATGACTCTTTTCATGTCTGGCGATGTCTGGTCAACCAACGCCAACGATAACGGTGTCATGGTCAACACGAGTGATTGGTATCGCCATCAGGTGACGGATATCTTCGGCATGGATGTGCGAAAAAACTTCGCATATTCCGCGTCGAGCATGAAATTAACTTACGTTCCAGCTCAGAAATATAAGATTGCCTTGGGATGGAATCAGTCTCAGCAGTGGGATAATAACTATTGGTATCGACTTTCACAACAATTCCCCTATGACTTTACCCCTGAAGAACAGAGTACAGGTATTCATAATCTCTCAGGGATTAAGGGTTATACGTCCAATGCGAGGGACTTCCCCAATCTCTTCGGAACCGATGATGACGGAGACGGTCGCACTGACGAAGAAGCTTTAAACTGGGCCGATGACGATCTGGACGGTTTGATTGACGAAGACCTGCAACTCTACGAATATAACGCCAACGACCATGTCCGTGGGGATCGAATTCGAGATCAGCAATTATCTGCGAGCTGGAATCACACGATCAATCAGAAAACCTTCTACACCGTTAAGCTAAGCGCATTCTCGGCAAGCCGAGTTGTTTCCGCCAATGGGAAATCGCCGGGCGAGTATGGCGAACCTGCAGAACCTTTCACGGATTTGCCCGATGCTGAGGGTAAATACAACAGCCGGTATAATATCGGCGAACCGTTTACGGACATTGACGGTGACGGTTTGTACGATTCCGGAAATCCCGCGAATGCAACTCCATCCGTCGGCGGCTTTCATATCGCCGGTGACGGTCTCGCGGGGAATTATCAGCAGCTGGTTCCGGATTGGGCGAATCTTCAATCGACGACCTGGACAGCCAAATTCGACTTTGCATCTCAGATGACTCCAAGGCACCTGGTTAAAACCGGTCTCGAATTCGATTACTTTGATGTTCAGTCGGAAGATCGCCCCTACCCTTCAATCGATAATGAAGGAGAAGGTATCTATACGGATATTTATCACGCGAAACCTCTGCAGGGTGCTATCTATCTTCAAGACAAAATGGAATACAAAGACATTATTGTCAACGCCGGTTTACGCATGGATTACTGGGATGCCAGATGGACGGCTGTACCAATTGCCAGAACGGATGAAACCGGAAACTACGTTGACTATGAGTTGCCGAAAGCAAAACTGTTTCTCTCACCGCGTTTAGGTGTTTCCTATAGCGTGACTGAAAAGGACGTTTTCCATTTTAACTACGGCTACTTTTTCCAGCGGTCACGTCTGGACTACTACTTTACAGCCGTTAATCAGCTTCAAACAGGTGGCACTCCGATTGTCGGGAATCCCGATTTGGAACCCATGAAAACGATTGCTTATGAGTTGGGTGTTCGCCACCAGTTCGCACAAGACTTTCTAATTGATATTTCGACGTACTACAAAGACATCAAGAACTGGATTCAAACCGCCTCTCAAAACCAGCTCTATTTTGACCTTTATGACCGGGTTCTCGTCGGGTCAAACGCGGCGATTTATTATAATGCAGATTACGCGTCCATTCGCGGCTTCGAATTCAATATTTCGAAGCAATACGGAGCGAATATCGCAGGGCGATTGACCTACTCTCTATCTTGGGCGAACGGCAAGAATTCGTACAACATTGGCTCGGATGTCACTCGCGCCAACTATGTTGATCCGAAACGAGAAACTCCACTCGGGTGGGATAGACGCCATGCGTTGGTTGCCAACCTTGGCTTCAATCTCCCGTTGAAAGGAAAACCATTTTCGACAGAATGGCTGCAATCCGGATGGAACATCAATATCCTCTCGCAAGCGCTGTCAGGTCTCCCCTACACTCCGACGAATGCCAACGGTACGGATATCGAAGGACGCGAATTTTCCGAGCGCTCACCCTGGACCTACACGACCGATTTAAATGCGGAACGAGATTTCAAGTTTGGCAAGCTGGCCTGTCATCTACTCCTCGAGGTACGCAATCTCTTTGACGCTCGCAACATTCTTGGATGGGACCGCAATCAGTACACGCTGGATACCTACGTGGAGCATGGTGGACAGGCGGGATATGTCAACGACAATATTTCCCCCAATTATGGTCTGAACCCCACAGCCGGACCGAACCCTGATGCCTGGGATGTACGACGTCTCCTGCGTCTAGGGCTCGCGGTTGATTTCTAAGGAGAGGGGAGAACCAACTCATGAGATATTTTTCTTTGCGCTTTTTCATTCTGGCTCTTCTCATTACAGGGATGATAACCGCCGCTGTTGCGGTTGCACGTACTGTGTCTGATAGGAGTGGAAAGAGCGATCCGAGTATTCAGAATGCGGATCCCGATTCACGCCGCTCGCTCATCATGCACGATGTTGGAAACGTGCGAATGACACTCGCGAATTGGGGAGAACAGGGAAATCCGGATGGTGTGGTGGGCTTTAAAGGGTTTGAATTCCCCATCAATACCGGCAACGATTTTCTTTTCTCCGCCGGAGTCTGGGTTGGAGCCATACTTAATGATGAACGGCTTGTTTCAACAGCGACAGATGGTGATAACGGCACCAACGAGTTTTATCCCGTTCACATTGGCTCTTATCCAGCGGCAAACGCAGGAGAGTTCGGAGACTGGATTATATCATCCACCAATTTTGACGAGCTGAGTGGTCGCTTCTATGTGAAAGGTGCCAAAGAGGTGGATGATGACGGAGACTGGACCAGTGCGGATGATTTGGATGGCGACGGAAAACCATCCGCCAACTGGGACGGAGACTCTCTGGATGCCAATGGCGACGGCAATCCCAAGTATGATCCGGAACCTCATATTGACGAAGATCCGGCCGGAGACATCTCCAGCGATTATATCGACAACGACTTCGACGGTCTGGTAGATATGGAAGATCCGAACCTCGACGGCGATGCCAATCCCGGGAGTCTGGATGATGACGGCGATGGCCTGTTCGACGAAGACGGCGCGTCACGGGGTGTTCAGGAATACTTCTGCATCTACCAAGACGATATCGAAGATTCCTATGTCGGCAGTCCGGACAATGATGGACACACACCTTTAAAAATCCAGGTTTCCCAGCGCACCTACGCTTATCCGGAAGAATACGCGGCGGATTTCATTTTGCTGGATTTTCGCATCCGCAACGTCGGCCAGTTGACACTGCATGATGTTTTCATTGCGATGTTCTCGGATCCCGATATCGGAGCGCGCGGTGAAGGCGGTGACGCCGCTTCCCTCGATGACTTCAACTACTATGACGCGGATCGGCTCATGATGATCCAGTACGACGATCCGAATGACGATGACGGCCCCGGGCCGGGCATCTTCGCCATTCGCGTTGTGCAGACACCGGTTGCGTTCGACGACCTCCAAATCACCTTCGCGAATTTCGAACGAACTTCCGGCGGTGACCCGGACTTGAATATCGACAAATACAACCTTATCTCCTCCGGAGAAATTTCGCCTCCGGCAGAAGAAGCTGGGGACTGGCGAATGCTTCTCGCTTTTGGTCCGGCAGTGGGCGAATTTGCTATCGCACCGGGCGAAGAGCTTCCGATTACGGTGGCTTTTATCGGCGGAACGGATACGGCCGATGGCGCGAAAAACGCAGACTGGGCTCTGCGTCTGTTCAACAATGACTTTCAGGGACCTTCCGCGCCGAACGCACCTGCCTTTTCGGTGACTCCCTATTCCGACCACGTCCGTATTTCGTGGCGACCGAATGCAGAAACATCCATCGATCCGATTACACAGGAGATGGACTTCGAAGGCTATACCATCGACCGTTCGTTCAATCAGCAGGATTGGCATACGCTGGCTTACTACGACTTGATTGATACGCTCGAGGGTGAGTTCGAGTGGGAAAACTATAATCTTGGGATGCCGACGGACTGCACTTGGTTTGAAGATGGTCATTTCGAATATTATTTCGATGATACAGACCTCATTCCGGGGCATACGTACTACTATGCCGTTCGAGCCTTTGATAAAGGTGTTGAGGGCGCCGGGATTCTGATTTCATCCCGCACAGGTAATTATCTCGAAGCTCAAACGGTCTTGAATGCAGAGACGGGAGCCCCTGAGGAACTGGCAGATGTTTATGTCTATCCCAATCCGTATAAAGGTTCCCATAAGGGTGAAGCCGGGGGTGAAGTCAATCCGTCAAAGGGTTTGATCGAGTATCCTCGTAAACTCTATTTCAAGAATCTACCTGCCAACAGTACACCAGGACAGTGTAAGATTCAGATTTTCTCGCTGGCCGGTGATCAACTGGCTACGATTGATCATTACAACGGAACAGATCAAGCAACGTGGAACCTCATTACAAAAAATAAACAGGAAATCGTAAGCGGCATCTATCTCTACACGGTAGAGTACAAGAAGCCCGGGAGCGGCTCGTGGGACCGCTTCGTAGACAAGTTTGTCGTCATTAAGTAAATGGATTTGCCGACAACGAAGCGAAAGTCCCAATGAGAGGAGAACCTTCCATGAAAACCATACACCTTATCTTTTTGATTTTTCTAATTGCGGTGCTTGTATCCGGCTGTGCGGATCCCCGGACACAACCCCCTGCTGCTTCAGAGCCTACGTACACGGAGACGGTGCTGCTCTGGGATGATATCGCGTCGGGAAATGTGCCTCAGAGTGCGACGTTTACCGTCGAGCGGGAGATTGTTTCCGCCCGCCTTACGGTTGCAGGCTACATCACTCCCGATGATGATATACTGTGGATTGAAGCCATCAAAAACGATTCTATCCCGGTAAAAGTGGATCTTATCACCGGTTACCTTGTTGAGTTGGATGGCTTAGGTCCCGACACACTCTGGAGTCATGAAGACAGCATTATTGGTCTTGCTTATCGTGACAGCTTGCAATGGGAAATCGACGATACGACCGCGCTGGGAGTCCATCGGGATTCCCTTACGCTTGTTGTGGATAGTCGCTTTACGCTGGCTCTTTGGCTGGATGAACCTGCGGCTGATTCCACAGCAAAATACCCTGAAGCCATCTACATTGACGACGCCGGTACCTTGAGCGGACAACATTTCTATATCAGCCCAACAGATTCGGCATCCGGACACAAAGCCCGCTCATTCCAGATGCTCTTGCGGCAATGGTCGGCGGCTGATTTTTCGAATGTCGGACGTCCGATTGAAATCAACTGGCTTCGAGATCTTTCAGTGGGAAATCATACTGTTCGAGTCAAACTCACGGGAGTGGATTCCCGCATCATAGGAACCATCGTGCTTGTTTATAGAGAGAGCGAAATATGAGCCACTCACATTCGCACTGGAAAGGCTTGCTCGTCTTTCCAACGATGCTTATCATCCTCATCGCCTTTACGCAACCTGCACCTGCCCTGGAAAAGGTCGGAACGACTTCCATTCAGGTGTTGAAAATCCCGGTGGGTGTGCGTGGTGTAGGGATGGGGAATGCGCAGGTCGCTTCCTGCAGGGACGCGTCTTCGATTTTCTGGAATCCCGCCGGATTGGTTTACGTGGAACGGTACGAAGCGGTTGCCGCGCAGATCAATATGCCCGCCGACATCCAGCTCAACACTTTTGCCTTGGCTCGCAACTTCGGCAAAAAAGGAGCATTCTCCCTCCACATTATTAACCTGTACACGGGAGATATGAAGGTGCGTACGTTTGAGCACCCGGAAGGAACCGGCGAGTATTTCAATGCCTACGATTTCGTTCTGGGAGGCAGTTACGCACGGCGACTGACCGATCGCTTTTCCCTCGGTGGAAACCTTCGCTATCTTAGGTCCGGGCTGGAAAACTCAACGTACAACGGTTTCGCTATTGATTTGGGGACTCTGTACCAGACCGGTTTGCGGTCTCTCGTTTTAGGAATGTCGATCCAGAATCTGGGACCGAATGTTACCTATTCCGGTAATTATTTGGATTACCGTAATGAGACCAAGAGCGGCGGTCTGTTGGAAGTCGGTTACGAAGATGCCGCAATCCCGACGATGTTCCGACTGGGAGTATCGGCTGACATCTTCAAAATGCTCGACGTTAAGCCGGGTGAAAAACATGCGGCGACAATCGCGGTTGAAATGAATCACCCGAATGACAATCGCGAACGTTTGAATATCGGCGGGGAATATATCTGGAATAAAATCCTCGCGCTCAGGCTGGGCGGCAAGTTCGCCTATGATACGGAAAGCTTTGCGGCCGGACTGGGATTGAATATTCCCATACAGCAGGACTATCGTCTCACGTTCGACTATGCCTACTCTCATTTCGGCGACATCACAGCCGCCGTGGATGAGTTCATGATGCAGCCGCACCGTTTTTCGTTGGGATTCGCCTGGTAGGAGAATCATTTTTCCGGAGGAGCCACTCAAATGTTGAAAGATATTTTGCGGCTGAGCTTTTTAAGCCTTCTGCTCATTGCCATCGCCGGGTGCGAAGTCAGTGATCCGGGGAGCGCTATCCCGAACCAGCCGCCGATAACTCATCTCGTTCTCGCGCCGACGGATTCGACGGAATTCAACCATTTTACTCATCTGAAATGGTCCGGTACAGATCCCGACGGTGACATCAGCGGCTTTTGGATTCTGGTTGACGCGGAAACGCTGATGTTTACCACGGCCTTCGAAGACACGATTGCCTTCTATGCGCCGGGAGATACGACCGTTCCGCATCGAGTTCAGGTGACAGCCGTGGATAATGAAGGGCTTGTCGATCCATCGCCACCCAGTCGCTTCTTCTACGCGACGAACACACGACCTACCTTGGCTTTCGCTTCAGGAAGTCTGGAAGATGGGGCTGTGACAGGAAGAGGATTTGCGATTGAACTCGATGGAGAGGATCCAAATCCGTCATCTCTCTATTATTCGATTGCCGTCGATGATTCTCTGGCCGGATGGCAGCCTTGGTCGATGCACTCGACATTTCTCTTCTGCGATAAGAGTCTCGATTTCTTACCCTGCACGACCCAGACATGGCGGAATGTTCCCTGCACGGCTGCGCTCATCGACAAGAATACTCTTACAGCCGGCGAGCACACTATCTACGCCCGCGTAAAAGACGCGGGTGAAGCACTCGGAATAGGCATGATTTCGGTCAATTTCACAGTTGTTGAAGGTATTCGCCCTGCTATGGATACCATTGTTACTGGGGTCTATGGTGCGGACGATTTCTATCTCGACGGCTCTGTTTTTTACCGAACCAACCGTGAAACCCAGATCACTTTCAGCGCTACTCCAGGCGGCGAGGGACAGATTAATGCCTACCGGTATCATCTCGGCGCCGGAACTTTCACCAGCGCGGATCCGTGGCAACAAGCCGCCGAAATCGTGATGCTGAATGCTCCCGCGGGAGAATACACGTACCAGATTATGGCTCGTGACGTCGCGGGAGAACCCAGTGATACGATTACTTATAGCATCTATATTCTCGAACCGGAATTCACAAACAATATTCTAATTGTCGATGAAACTCGAGACGGAACCGGAAATCCCGGCAGTCCCGATGACGAACAAGTGGATAACTTCTATGCGAACATTATGGGCACCCGTCCTTTTAGTGAGGTAGATTACGCCACGCATCAGGTTGGAGGCGTGAGCTACCTTTCTCCACTGGATGTTTATCAATCCGGTCTGATTATCTATCATACGGATGATCGAGCCAATTACAATCTTGAAGCGACCCGCGGTATTCTGGCCGAGTATATGGATCGCGGAGGCAAGGTTATTTTCAGCGGCTGGAATTTACTGGAACCCTTCGGCATTGCCGGACCGGATTCCGGCTATTATTCGGCGACAGGAGCGGAGCCTGCGCGGTTCGCTTACAATTATCTGAGGCTTTTCTACGCAAATCGAGCAGCCGGACGTGAAGCCGCAGGGATTACAGGCGTCGGCGGGTATCCGGATATTATGATAGACCCGACGAAAGTTCCTTCCAGTTGGAATGCTACGGTTGATAAATGCTGGACATTCAACAACCGCGGAGAAACGTTTACCACCGGCACCTTTGACGCCGCTGATGATGAATCTCGCTATCAAGGACGTCACTGCGCGCATGTTTACCTCGGCCCCACCTACAGCGTCGCCGTCTTCGGCATTCCGCTCTATTTCTGCGACGAAACACAGGCGGGAGCCTTCATGGATCAACTGCTGATGGAAATGTTTCCATAGCTTGGCGCTATCACATATCAATAAAAAAGAGGTTCCGATTTGGAACCTCTTTTTTAGTTAGCGGCTTGCGATTTGCTTTAGGCTTCCTCAGAAGGCCAAGATGTATCTTCACCTGTCAGATAGGCATGTATAGAACGCGCGGCTTGTCGTCCGGCGCCCATCGCAAGAATAACTGTTGCTGCGCCGATAACAATATCTCCTCCCGCCCAAACGGCTTTTTTCGATGTCTTGCCGCTGTTGTTATCCGCGGTGATATTCCCCCAGCGATTCGTCTTTAATCCGGGTGTAGCTTGCGGAAGCAAGGGATTCGCTCCATTGCCAATCGAAACAATAACGGTATCACATTCGATTTCGAATTCGGTTCCGGGAATCGGTACGGGTTTGCAACGTCCGGACGCATCCGGCTCACCTAACTCATAGCGGAGGCATTCCATCGCTCTCACCCACCCATCATCGTTGCCGATAATCTGTGTAGGATTGGTCAAAATCTTGAATTCGATACCTTCCTCTTCGGCATGGTGAATCTCCTCGATTCGCGCGGGCATTTCTTTGTGTGAACGGCGATAAACAATGGTGACTTTCTCCGCTCCCAATCGAAGCGCCGTGCGTGCCGAATCCATTGCAACGTTCCCACCACCCAGAACACAAACACGTTTGGATCTCATAATCGGGGTATCTGCCTTGGGAAACTCAAAAGCGCGCATGAGATTCGAGCGAGTTAAGTATTCGTTCGCCGAAAAAACTCCATTCAAATTTTCGCCGGGGATGCCCATGAAATAAGGCAATCCCGCGCCCGTTCCCACGAAAATCGCGTCGTAACCGTCCGCGAAAAGGTCGTCGAGTGACATCGTACGGCCTACGACAGCGCTGGTGATAATTTCCACACCAAGGCTGGCGACATAATCCACTTCCGCTTGAACAATTGATTTCGGCAGACGGAACTCGGGAATTCCATAGACCAGAACACCACCGGTCTTGTGCAAAGCTTCGAAAATGGTAACAGCATGCCCTAATTTAATCAGGTCTCCGGCGACCGTTAATCCCGCCGGGCCAGCACCCACAACTGCCACGCGTTTGCCCGTCGATGACGCCATTTCCGGCAATTCGATAAGATTATGTTCCCTTTCCCAATCCGCGGCAAACCTCTCCAAGCGACCGATGGCGACCGGCTCTCCTTTGATACCGACGACGCACACGATTTCGCACTGATCTTCCTGGGGACAGACGCGGCCGCAAATAGCGGGCAAGGCGTTGGCTTCCTTAAGTTTTCGGGCGGCAGCCGCAAATTCCCGATCCGCGATTAGCTTTATGAACGCCGGGATATCGATTTCTACCGGACACCCTTCAACACACTTAGGTTTCCTGCACTGAATACAGCGGCTCGCTTCCACCACAGCCATATCCGGTGGATAGCCGTAAGGAACTTCCTGAAAGTTATGCCTCCGCTCCTCGGGAGACTGTTCCGGCATCGGTTGGCGAGGGATTTTTGGTTTCTTTGGGGGAGGTTTCGGCTTCGTTGCTTCACTCATGAGCGGCTGGCCTCCTCCAAACGACATTGATGTTCTTTCCAGTGTTCGATTGCTTGTTTTTCCATCGTATGATAAGCCTTCAATCGCTGTGTTAACTCATCGAAATCGACTTCATGGCCGTCGAAATCCGGGCCGTCCACGCACACAAACCGCGTTTTGCCGCCCACCGTGACTCGACACGCCCCACACATCCCTGTTCCATCCACCATAATGGAATTCAGCGATACTTCCGTGGGAATCGCATATTTGCGTGTCGCATTGCAGACCGCACGCATCATCGGAACGGGTCCAACGGCGAATACTCTATCCAGTTTTTCTCCACGATCCACAAGCTGCTGCAGCAATCCCGTAACGAGCCCATGAAAACCGAACGAGCCGTCATCGGTGGAAATGAGCAGTTCATCAGATGTCTTGCGCATCTCATCGATAACAATCAGCAGCTCCTTCGTTCGAGCTCCCACAATTGAAAAAACACGATTGCCGGCATTTTTGCAAGCTTCGGCTACCGGTAAAATCTCGCCGGTTCCGATGCCGCCTCCCATGCACACGACGGTTCCGAAATTTTCGATATGGGAGGGTTTCCCCAGAGGGCCTACGACGTCGGCCAGAGTGTCTCCAACTTTGAGCTGACCCATTTCCATCGTGGACTTTCCCACTTCCTGATAAATCAACCGTATCGTGCCCGCGTCAGCATCCGATCCGGCAATCGTCAGAGGAATGCGTTCGGAAAGCTCTCCGATACGAACCATGACGAATTGTCCTGCTTTTCGGTTGCGAGCAATCAGCGGCGCTTCAACCAACATATCCCGCACCGCAGGTGCTAAAAGTTTGTGAGAGGTTATTTTGTACATAACAATGTCAGCAACTTTCTTGTTTCTATACTCTCTAAACCTATGCCGTGGGTGTTGCCGGTTCCTGAATGATGCGGCACGTATCTTCGGCAATCACAAGTTCCTCATTGGTGGGAATCACCAGAACTTTCACGCGCGATGTCGATGAGCTGACATCCGTATCCTCATGAATCGGCTTACGATTCTTCGCTTTATCGACATCCACTCCAAGGAAACCAAGTGTATCGAGCGATTTCTCTCGAATATAGTATGCGTTTTCGCCGATGCCGCCGGTGAAAACGAGAACATCCAATCCTCCCAAGACTCCGGTGTACGCCGCAATATATTTCTTTAGTCGGTAGCAGAACAAGTCTATCGCCGTGCGAGCGCGTTCATTGTTTTTCTCTGCCTCTTCCCATATCTCGCGCATGTCCGACGACACTCCCGATAATCCGGCCAGACCGCTGTGCTTGTTCAAGAGAGCATTCGCTTCAGAGAGCGTCAAATCCTCACGCCCCATGATATAGAGAATCGCGGAAGGATCCAAATCTCCCGACCGGGTGCCCATCACCAGACCTTCGACAGGGGTAAATCCCATAGATGTATCCACGGACGCTCCCCCCTGCACCGCTGCAATCGAACATCCATTCCCCAGATGACAAGTGATAATCTTTAACTCCTCGACAGGTTTGCCGATGAAACGAGCTGCCTGACGTGATACATAATAGTGTGAGGTTCCATGAAAACCATAGCGTCGGATGCCGTAGCGGCGATACAGCACATGCGGCAATCCATAGAGAAAGGCATACGGAGGAATCGTGTGATGAAACGCCGTATCGAAAACAGCGACCTGCGGAATGCCCGGCAGGAGACGGCGACACGCTTCAATGCCTTTAATGTTGTGTGGATTATGAAGCGGCGCCAGTTCGATGCATTCGCGCAGCTTCTCCATGATTTCGGCATTAATCTGTACGGATTCCGTCAACGCTTCTCCGCCGTGAACGACTCGATGCCCCACCGCCGTAATTTCGCTGTATTCACGAATCACGCCGTGGTTTTTCGAAATCAGAATCGCCAGAATATATTCGATAGCGATTTGATGATCCAGAATTTCACCAGCGATTTTAACTCGATCACCATCTTCAGCTCGCAAGTGATTTACAATAGCGCCTCGCATTCCGATGCGTTCCACGGAACCCTTCGCTTTCATTTGTGGAGTCTTGTCCACAAATTCGAAAAGCTGGTATTTCACCGAAGAACTTCCGCTATTTAGAACGAGGATTATCATTCGATTCGCCTGCCTTCGTTATCATATTTGAAAAAACCCTCGCCGGTTTTGCTCCCCAGATGTCCCGCGCGCACGAGTTTGCGAAGCATAGGACAAGGCCGGTATTTAATATCGCCCAACTCATGGAAAAGAGCTTCCATCCAGCTCATGCATATATCCAAACCAATCATATCCGCCAGAGCCAGAGGGCCTTTTTCAAAACCATATCCGAGTCGCATGGCCGTATCAATACCGTCCGCGCTTGCCACACCCTCCATCAAAGCATACATCGCTTCATTGAGCATCGGAACAACAACACGCGTCGTAATATAACCGGGAGATTCGAAGACCTCGACAACGGTTTTATCGAGTTTCTCGGCGAAACGCTTCACACGCGTATATGTCTCATCGGACGTTTTAAGCGCGCGTACGACTTCGACGAGCGGTGTTTTTGAAACCGGATTCAAGAAGTGCATTCCAATCACACGCTCCGGACAACTCGCTGCTTCTCCCAATTCCGTAATCGATAACGTTGATGTATTCGAGATGAAAACCACCGGCTCTTTCCATATCTCATTGAACCGGGTAAACAGTACTATTTTCAACTTCAAATCGTCGGGAAGAGCTTCAATGACAAACTGCACGTCTCCGACATCATCGAGTTCCGCTGTTCCAGTGATTCTCGAAAGAATCGCACGTTTATCACCGCGGGTAATTCCCCAACGCGCGATTTCACGATCCAAAGCTTCACCGAGCGTTGTCAGATTTGCATCCAGTGTCTCTTTGTCACGCTCGACTAAGACGACTTCAATGCCTTTTTGTGCCGCGACTTGCGCAATTCCGCGTCCCATAACGCCTGCGCCGATAATCGCGATTCGTGAAATCACGCTTTTAGAAGATCGTTTCGCCGATGGAGCTTCCATGCCAATGGCTTCCTTAAGAGATGTTTCCTTGTTTTCTGCCATCGTCTTTCTCCTACTCCTCGAAAAAAAACCTTGTTTCTATGACTCCATTCTCGACAGAATCCGAGCCGTGAACTGCATTGCTTTCGATACTTGTTCCATATAGAGCGCGAATCGTCCCGGGAGGTGCTTTGGTTGGATCGGTCGTTCCAATGACTTTGCGCCAGTGTTCGACGGCATCCTCGCGTTCGAGGCGACCGACGACAACCGGTCCGGATGTCATATAACGCACCAGACTGTCGAAAAACGGACGTTCCCGGTGAATCGCGTAAAACTCCTCGGCCTGCTGCTGTGAGAGATGCAGATAACGCAAACCGGTGATGTGAAAAGACTCTGCTTCAACCCGAGTCAAGATATGCCCGATATGTCCATTTCGGACGGAATCGGGCTTAATAATCATTAACGTTTTTTCCATGTGCGTCGTCGTATTCCTGCTGTAATTTTCTAACGTTATACATCCGCTTTCGCTGCTGCTGCCGCGGAAAATCCAATATCCAGCGCTTTCAAATTCTGTACTTCGGTTCCTTTGGGAGCGTGTCTTTCGACAATTTTCTGAATGGTCTCGTTCTTCACGATATGGGTTAACTCCACCATAGCTCCCAAAGCGACCACCGACGTATAAACCATGCGACCGAGTCCGGTATGCGTCAATTCGATTATTGGGATTCGATATACGTTCTTGTGTCCTTTGCAGTCATGCACCAGATTCGGATCGACAAGGATCGTGCAATCGGGTTTTAATCCCACACCGAATGAATCAAACGAGCGCTGCGCCAGACTCAGAAAGAAATCAATCGCCATCGTTCGAGGATAGAGAATCTTTTTCTCACTGATAATGACATCGATTTTCGTCGGCCCGCCGCGAACCTGCGCCGTATAAGTGGGACTTTGAACGGAGAACTTTCCTTCTTCATAAGCGGCGCGTGCCAGAAGATCTCCCGCCAAAATAACTCCCTGCCCCCCTACCGCCGAAAACCGTGCTTCAAAACGATCAGACATTCGCAGCCTTTCTTTCTATATTATACAGATGATGCGAAGCTTGTTTCAGCAATCGTCTGCAATTTACGCCACCGGCGCTTCCACTTTCTTTGTGATGGCCTGGACACGCTGGCGCAGTTTTTCACACTCGTCACAAAACTCCGGACGCTGCGTATTCTTGTAGAGTTCGCCGATGACGAATTTATCTTCCAGCTCTTCCGGATCCATCTTTTCAGCTTTTGACTGCAGCACGGTGTGCTCTTGAATATCCTTAATGAGCTGCATCGGATCCGGCAATTTATTGCGTCGTCCATATTGCGTGTGGCAGTTGGAAAGTG
>CAZADO010000176.1:0-4174 GCA_964483885.1 uncultured Alphaproteobacteria bacterium
GTATTCCGGGAATTCAAATCCCAACGTTCACTGCTGGGAGACCGCCAACCGAGATTTTTATCTCCGGCAAGATTATGAGGAATCACCGCAACAAGATCTCCCGAGACTGTGAAAACACGAATCAGACATTTGTCAGGGAGATTGATGAATTCGAGTCGACGATCCGTTTGCGGAAAGAATTCTTCCGTACCGTCATCCTGATTTTCCCACCGAAGACCATTCGAATGGTTCGTCGTATAATCCAGATAAGCTCGATAGGGATTCGGCACCACTCCCACGCGCTTGCTTTTATCTCCTGCGGGCGCGACAAGAATTGCGTTGGAGGATTTTGCGGTTTCCTGCGGAGGAGTTGCAGTGTATGGATCTCCAAAATCATGAGCCGTCACTGCGTACCAGCGCGGGAAAAATGGAGCCGCGTTATGAATACGATATTCATATGTCGAATCATCAAGCTGAATTTCGCTGAAACCTGTATTGCTACCCACCGGCTTTCGATAAAAAATCTGACCAGCAAAACTGGTTTCCGCTGGTGCAAATTCGCGTAAGTCGGGAACCGTTACCAGACAATCGATATCCGAAAAATAAGCCCAATCCACTCGGTCGTACGCCGCTAAAAGCGAATACGCATTCTCTTGACTTTCGTTGGCCATGTAAATACTGTATCCTTCAAAATCCTGAATATCGGAAAAAGGATCGGTGTAACTGGGATCCTCTGAAGAATTCTTCGACCAGCGCAGCACAATATCGCGGTCTTGAATTTCATAGGCCAGACCGCCGACATTATACATATTCGGAAAGGCCGGGTGAGGATAGAGAAGCGCGGGCACCGGCGGCGGTGGAGGCCCTGTGAAATCCGGAATGCCGTCCCCTTCATCCAAAACGCCGTTACCGTTCATCCAACCTAAATCGAGCGTTCCATATTTCGGATGCCGGATAATCAAATTCGGAGGGATAAGATTATCCTCACCGATATCTAATCGCCCGTTTCGCTCGGTTTGGTCCGCATCCGGCCCGGGATAAATTCCCTTAAACTCTCCGAAATAAATTACACTGTCGCCGATTTCTCGCGCATAGAGGCCGTCCGTGCCGACATCTTCACCGAACCAGCCATCCTTGTCCGTATCCGCCATCGGATTATCATACACTCGCGCCGCCCATGCTGCCGCATAACGCAGGCCGGAAAAATCGAACTTGTTCGGATCAATCGGTCCGGGTGTTTGCGGGTTGTTAAAATTATGGAAATTCCTTCCGCCAACATACGCCACTGTCATGTTGAATTTTTCGCCGGGATTTAAACGATAGATTCGATTCCCCGCGAGGTCGATATAATCAAAAATCCCTAACGGCCCCCATGAAAGCAAGTAGCGTGTGTCGTAGCCGTCCGCCAAATCGGAGGTCAATTCAGCCGGAGTTGCGTCGTCCTGTCCGGGAATCCGCCATTCGTGAACTTCCAATTCATCCGTAATCGGATTGATGAAACTCTGCGGATTGGCGGCAATATAATCCGGATAATCGACTCGCACTTGATCATAGTCGAATTCCCGGTTGGACAAAATGAAATATTTTTTCGCGTCCCCAATCGGAGTGCCGTAACTTCGAGTCCATTCTCCTCTCGCGCCATCATCCCGCCATGACGGCCCGAAATCCAAATCCCCTGAACTGTTTGAAATCCACCAATTGAAACTCGTCTTCAGACGTGGATTTGGCGCACGAACGACACGCGAGCCTGTTACTTGCGGACTAGCGAAATCACTCCCGGAAGATACATCATAAGGACGCCCGTCATTATCCGCAATCCAAGCCACGTTAATCGTCACACTATCCGGCTCGCCATCTGGACGATCAAAGTAATAATATTGCTGGAACCCACAAATATCGTCTTCAAACCAATGAGGCTGCTCCCACTCCGCTCCCACATCAGCATCAATATAAAATCCAATATAGAGATTCTTCAGATATTTCGACGCGATATTCTCCACCTCGTAATCGATAATGATGAAATCACGAGCGTAGTTGTTGGACCATGAATACGATTTCTGCACAACCTTTAATCCGAGCGGCGCATGTCTGTCTCCCACGAAATGATCATCTTCCACCCAGAAAGGATCCGTCAATGTATCGGTATAGGTAATGACAAAATCCTGATCTGATATCGCCAAGGAGTCCGTAACGAATTCCCCGAGCCGGTTATAAGCACCAGGTCTGGTGGAACGCTCGACAATCCGCCCAGCGCTTCCTTCACCTGGCCAGAATTCGACAATCCGAGGGGATTGCCAGCCGTCTGTCCCCGTGGAAACGCGCGGGTATTCATAGCCTTCTTCAAGGATAAGAGCTCCAATCCAGAGCGCTCCCTGAAAGAGATATTGAACATTCATCCCACCGGGAAACTCGCACTGGGGAGCCCACTGCCCCGGATATTCCGGGTCGTCCATTCCCTGCCCGCCCCAGATGGAATAGTTACCGAAATAACCGTAGTTGGTAAAATTCATCCAGAGTTCGCCGGCGCGGTGAACTCGATTTTGAATATTCGGATTGGCAATCGCCGGTCGTACAGGGCCAAGTTCGACAGGAGGACCGTCAGCCGCCCAAAGCGGTCGAAAACTGGAGACTATAATAAAAAGAAAAAGGAAGATGCTGCATCCCCAAATTCGCGTGTGTTTTCGTTTTCTCATTCGCCTGTGCTCGTGATGCGATGTGTTATATACATGGATGGTTTTCATTCGTCTATGGAACGTCCCCATTAATATACGCAAAATTCTCAGATGGTGCAAGGGTTTGCTTCTAAGCAAGACTTTTCGTAACTTATTTGAAGACACGAGGTTCATCTTTTTAACAGAGGAATGTTCAGGGAAAACATCGAAAAGGAGTGTCGCATGACCATCATAACAAGATTGATGATTTTTCCTCTGGTTTGTGCAAGTTTGGCTGGGGCTGCACCACTAAAGAGCGCGAATTCTGTTCAAGCCTACTGGGTGTTTTTTGAAGACAAAGGACTCAGCGGCGCTGAGCTCCAGACGGCTCTGCAACAGGTTCGCTCCAACCTGAACGCTCACGCTCGCTGGCGACGCGCGAAAGTTCTCCCGGCTCTTGTCGATGACTATGATTTGCCGGTTGCGTCGAACTATATCGAAGCCGTTGTTGATTGCGGCGCGAAACAACGTTTCACCAGCCGATGGCTTAATGCGGTCAGCATTGAAGCCAATTCCGATATTTTGAAAAATATTCAAAGCCTTCCTTTCGTTTCCAAGGTTCAACCCGTGGCTAAATACTTTCCTTGTCACCGCAATATCACCGTCCATAGCGAACGCACAGAGCAAGGAAATACATCTCATCTCGACGACTTCATTTACGGACCGTCTTACGAGCAACTTGAACTATGCAATGTGCCTGCGATGCACGCGCGAGGACTCACCGGTGAAGGAATTCGACTATGTCTTCTCGATACAGGTTTCTATCTTGAACATGAAGTCTTCGACAGCGCTCACGTTATCGCCACGTGGGATTTTATCAATACGGATTCTATCGTCTGGAATGAACAAGGTCAAGATACATCCAATCAACATGAACATGGGACGATAACGCTTTCGGTGGCAGCAGGCAGACGAGACAGCGCGCTTTATGGACCGGCTTTCGGGGCAGACCTTATATGCGGCAAGACGGAAGATGTGCGCAGTGAAACTCCCGTCGAAGAAGATTATTACGTGGCGGGTTTGGAATGGGCGGAAGACCTTGGCGCTGATGTTGTGTCATCATCCCTCGGTTACATCGCCTGGTACACGTTTGAGGATATGGACGGAAATACGGCTGTCACCACGATTGCTGTCGATATCGCCGTCTCTCGCGGAATCGTCGTCTGCACAGCCGCGGGAAATGAACGCGATGACCCATGGGAACACATCATCTCTCCTGCGGATGCCGATTCTGTCATTGCGGTAGGCGCTGTGGATAGTTATGGAATCATCAGCGATTTTTCATCACCCGGCCCCACGTATGACGGACGAACGAAGCCCGAAGTCTGCGCGCAGGGTGTCGCAACTTATGCGGCTGTACCATGGTTCGGTACGGATGGTTACTGGAGAGTTTCTGGCACGTCCTTGTCCACTCCGATTGTCGCGGGGATATGCGTTTTGCTTTTGGAAGCGCATCCGGATTGGACGCCAATGCAGCTACGGGA
>CAZADO010000177.1:0-8125 GCA_964483885.1 uncultured Alphaproteobacteria bacterium
TCTTTTTGGCAGCGGTGATTACCTACGCGTTGCGTTATTCCGAACCGCTTATCTCGGTACGAACACCTCAAGCGATTCCCGGATTGGGAGAATACCTGCTCTTCGGGCTTGTGTTGGGCTCGGTTTACGTTTTGATTGCTCGCTCGTACCGTTATGAATTGTGCCGCACGCGAGTGCCGCTCGAACGCGAAGTCGGCCGGATTTTGACCGGAGCCGTGCTTTCGATGGGTCTGGTTCTGGCGGCGATTTTTTTCTATCGGGAATTCACGTATTCCCGGGCGATTTTCCTCGGGACACTCATCCTGATGATTCTTCTGCTTGTTTTAGCCCGCGCAGTTTTTTTTCGCATTCAGAAAGCTCTTTTTCGCCGGGGATTGGGATTGCAGCGCGTGGCTCTCTGGGGATGGGGAACCGCGGCTCAGGCGCTCTATGATGAATTTGCCTGCGCCCGCGCGCAGGGATTTGATTTTATCGGAGTCGTCGGGCAGCCGGTGAGTCCGAACCAGCAGAGTCTGGGCTCGTTGGAAGAGCTTCCCGAGATTGCAGTAAAACACAAGATTGATTTTTTAGTGTTATCGTTGCCGCCGGGGGAAGAAGAGCGAATGGCGGAAGGGATTAAAGCGGCTGAAGGAGCGCAGGTGGAGCTGCTTTACGCGCCCAGTATGCTTGACATAGTACCTTCACGTTTGCAGTTCGGCGACGTGGGAGGCAAACCGCTGCTTCGGCTCAAGGGTACGCCGCGTGGTCATTGAATCTTCGTGTTCGTTGACCATCGTTGGGGTTTCAATAAAGGACAATACTCAAAGGGATGGGCGGTGTCTGAGAAGTCACCGAGAAAGATGTCCAGTTAAAAGCCTCGGTAATAAAATTAAGGTAATACATCCTTTTGGAGTGGTGCCATGAATTCCCGCACACCAAGCAAATCGCACAGTTCGGAGACCTCTAAGATTTCCGATGCAACCGTCAAGCGTCTTTCCAAGTATTATCGGACGCTTCAAAATGCGATTGGAAGCAACAAAGTCACGATTTCATCCGAAGAAATCGCGCGCATTAACGGCCTGACGGCAGCGCAAGTGCGAAAAGATTTATCGTTCTTCGGTGCGTTCGGCAGGCGCGGATTGGGCTATAATGTCGCCGACCTGCATCGCAACATCTCTCGAATTCTCGGGCTTCATCGCACGTGGAATGTCTGTATCGTCGGAGTGGGAAATATCGGTCGGGCGCTTGTGCGCTTTAAGCAGTTTCAGGAACAGGGTTTTTATATCAAACTCATCATGGACAGCGATTCGACAAAATGGGGACAGACCGTTGGAGATTTGACGATAGAAAGCAGCGAGAATTGCAAGGAACTGGTGCGCCGGGAAAAAATAAAAATCGCGATTTTAGCTGTGCCTGCATCCGCGGCTCAGCGCGTCGTGGATAGACTGGTTGACGCGGGAGTTAAGGCGATTTTAAACTTCGCACCGGTTTCGATTTTCGCTCCTCCCGGTGTTTATGTGCGCAACGAAAACATGGCGATTGAAATCGAATCGCTGTCTTTTGCGCTGACGAATAAATCGAGGAAGTAGCGAACAGCTCCATATTTTTACAAGTAAAATGCCTCTGACGATTGTCGGAGGCATTTTTTATTTCATGCCAGAAATTGCGCCGTTGTTGGTCTCCAGACCAGCAATGGCGCCATTGCGAGTCTGGAGAGTCACAACGGCGGGCTAATAGCGAAAAAGGAAATGCTACAAAGAGAAGAGTTCGGTCGCGGTTTGCGTTGTGATTCGATTAACAGAATCGAAATCCACTTTTTTGATGTCAGCGATTTTCTCGGCGATTTCTTTCACCATCGCCGGTTCGCAGCGTTTGCCTCGGTGAGGCACCGGAGCCATAAAGGGAGCGTCCGTTTCCAGCATCAACCGTTCCAAAGGAATAAACGCGACGACTTCCGGCAGATGCGATTTTTTATAGGTGATGTTGCCGGTGAAGGAAATGTGAAATCCCAAATTCAGCGCTTCGCGAGCGAATTCAATCCCTTCGGAAAAGCAGTGGAATACGCCTCGGGAAAGATCGCTCGCGTGGATAATTTCAAGCGTACGCTTGCCTGCTTTTCGGTGATGGATGATAGCAGGAAGCGCTAACTGCCGAGCCAGCTCCAACATGCGTTCGAGGAGAGCTTCCTGCTCGGATTGATTCGTTTCCCCTCGATAAAAATCCAAACCAATTTCGCCTATGGCGATGATTCGCGGGTCGCCCGCCTGCGCTTCAATCCAGAGCAAATCGTCTTCATTGATATTGCCAACCTCAGATGGATGAACGCCCATCGTCGCTGAAACCATATCGGGATGCGTGTCGGCGATTTCGAGGCATCTCCGGCCGGTTTCCCGGTCGAGCGCAATCGTAATCACACGCGAAACACCGGCGTCTTTTGCGCGCTGAAGAACATCGGGCAAATCTTTATCGAAATCATTCCAGAATAAATGCGCGTGCGTATCAATCATTTGTCTCGCCCCGCTCCTTGAGTATATCTTCCATAACCGCCGAAAAGTTTCTCCATTCTTCGAGCAATTCCTTTAAATAATTCGTGCCCTTTCCTGTTAACCGATAGTATTTGCGAGGCACGCCGCGCTTAGGATTGTTACGGTAAGCGATGATGAATCCCTTGTCTTCAAGTCGGTAAAGTGCCGGATAGAGGGTTCCTTCCTTGATTTGAAGCATCTCACCTCCCTTTTCGGCAAATGCGGATACAAGCTGATAACCGTACATTTCTTTGGCATCAAGTAATTTTAGTAATATCAGCTCGATAGTCCCGCGTTTCAACTCCCGTCGGAAGTTGTCCATCCTATCTACCTCGCAAAATACCTTGTATAACAAAATACATAGTACAAAAAAGTAGTTTCTTTGTCAAGATTAAAAGCAGAAAACTCCTTTTATGTTCCCCTATTCTCAAAATAATCAAATATTAAGAGAATGAAATTACCGGACAAGCGTCGCTTTTCTAACTATATTGAAACCTTCGCCAGTCATGACGACCAGATAGATTCCACTTGAGCAGTTTTGGCAATTCCAGACGATTTGATGGTGCCCTGCCAGCATCGTCGCATCTACGAGCGTATCGACCTGCCTGCCAAGAATGTCATAGACTCTTATCGTTATACGCGATGTTCTTGGAACTCCAAGTCTGAATGTAGTGGAGGGATTGAAAGGATTAGGGAAGTTGGGATGCAGATAGTAGTCATCGGGAATCAAAACAGCGATATTATATTTCGAATCAGATACTTCCGCGGATAAAGAGATATAAATCGGAGTTCCGGCGCTGTGTGCAATCACGAGTGTGTCCTTAAAAATACCAGTATCATTCGAAATAAAGGATACCTCCATATCTGTGCTTCCATAGGCTGCTAACGAATCACTCGGCCAATGGGTAATCGAAAAAGCATCGCCGATAAGAAGCGATGCCATAATCGAGGAGATATACGTATTGCCGGAGCTCTCCAAGAATACGGTTGTGTCAGCCGATTCCGATATCCCAATACCCCAAGATTCAATCGTGTCGGGATGTGCAACAAGTTCTGTCCAGATACCATGTCCGGACAACGTTATCGTAGGCACACCGGCATTGCTGAATATCAAAACCGTACCTGTATATTCCAATGTGTCCAAGGGCGTAAAAGACATAGATACGAACATACTATTTGCAGGCTCAATGATGAAGGATTCAGTCTGCAAAAAGTGGAAGCCGTCATCGTGGCAGACAATACTGTCTATTTCCAGCGGTACATTTCCGGAATTCGTAATCAAGAAGCTGTCTTGTGATGTTGTATTCAACCACTGCTCACCAAAATACAAGCTGTCTTGATTCAACGTGATTTCATAAGAAATCCCTCTTCCGATAAGCGGCAAATTGTCAGGATCTCCTGCATTGTGCAAGATGCGCAGGGTGTCTATAAATAAACCTGTATCGGGCGGTGCGAAGCGAACGGAATATATCGACGAATTCCAAGCTTCAACTGTATCAGGCCACTGGGGAACCGGCACAAGTTCGAAATCATGTCCCAAGGTGAGTTCCATACTCGCAATAAGTAAATTCCAGTCTCCCGTGTCGCTCACCGTTATCGTCCGGGTTTGCGTGCTGTCCGAATGCACATTTCCAAAACTCAGTATAGAAGGTTCAATCATAATGTGCGGCGCGGCGCCGGTACCTGCAACAGGAATATCGACATCGGGCAGCGATGATTGGATTGTCAGTACGCCAGCGCTGTTGATTTCTTCGATGGGAGTATAAATTACATAGATAAGCTGGCTGTCACCGGGCGTGACGGTGAATGTTATTTCATCCAAATGACCAAAGATACCGTCATGTTTATTCGAGTACAATTGAGTATCGAATCTGCGAGCGGGACGCATGATACGGCCTATGGAATGACCTTGACTTACCGCTGGAGAATCAGGCAAAGAAACTTCAAAGACCGGATCAGGTGATAGAATATCATAGACAAATAAATCCGCTGTTCCCGGATTACTCACATAGAAGTGCAGGGTGTCGGTTGATTCCACGCGCGTCAAATTGAAATTAAGGGAGTCCGATGACAATGACAAAGCTTCCTGAATTCCTCTGCCCCGCAAGAATATTTGGACGGATTCTCCCGCGTCGTGCACAATATGAAGTGTATCATTAACTATCCCCGTATCGAGCGGTGTAAAATAAATCGTGTATTCGAGAGAATCATTCGCCGCGATAGTATCCGGCCATTCCGGTGCAGGAAAAAGCTCGAAAGCTTGTCCTGATGCAAATTCCATCGTCGTGATTAACAGATTCCACTCTCCAGTGTCGCTTACGGTAAAGGTAAAGTTTTCCATACTATCAACATGCAGATCCTCAAAGTCAAAATCCGGAGGCTGCACGATAATATGCGGCGCTGCTCCTGTTCCGCTCAGGGGAATTAAGACATCCGGCAGTGAAGATAAAACCGTCAGTGTTCCGCTGTAAGCTATTTCTTGGTTTGGCGCGAACGTTACAAGTACCGATTGGCTGTCTCCCGGCTCGACCGCAAAGGAAAGGTCGTCCAAGTGCCTGAACAGCTCACGCTGATTATCAGGCAGCCTCGCGATATCATATTCCCCAGACGCTGCACGCCGGGTAGCGCGACCGGGCGAAAAAAAACCATCATTGCGACTTGTTGTCGTATCCACAGGCAGGAAGATTTCGAATGTCGAATCCGAAGATAGTATATCCTGTACGAACAGAACCGCTGAGCCCGGATTGCTTACATTTAGATTTAGAGTGTCGCGCGAATTCACGCGGACTAAATCGAAATTCAGGGAATCGGGCGAAATCAGCAGAGCTTCTCGAGTACCTTTCCCTTGCAAGATAATCCGAAGGGTATCTCCGGCGTTATGGAAGATGCGAAGCGTATCGATAAAACGTCCGGTGTCCGTCGGAGCAAATTGAATTATATACTCAAGTGAATCGTGCGGTTGAACCGTATCCGGCCATTGGGGCATCGGAACAATTTCAAAAATTTGACCTGAAGTAATCGCCATGTAGGTGATTCGAAGCTCCCAGTCTCCTGTGTCATGAACAGCAATTGATGAATAATTCGTGCTGTCCATATGCACATCTCCGAAATCCAACGATTGCGGTTCGACCATGATATGCGGTCCGGCGGCTTTGATATAAATAAATTCTCCGTGGCCCGGCTCCAAACTCACATGCAGCTCCATGAAATCATCCGGAGGAGACACTTCTTTTGATATCAACGTATCCGCGAGGTAATAGCGGATAACATACGTGGTATCCGGGATGTCGTCTAATCGAAAATAAGCTTGCCGCTTCTCACCCGCCAAACAACGCCGGTTTGAAATCATGATTCCGAAGTCCTGAGGGCGAGTCGCATCGACAAATCCCGAGTATTGCAGATAGGTGGAATCAAAAGGTTCGCTTACCCATGAAAAGTCATCGATGCTCTTTTCGCATCGCCAATGGGTGATATAGATTCCGGAGGGAAAATGAACAGGGACAGTGTTGTTCATCTCGAAGGCACGCGTGGCATTACTTTCCACCCACTGCAAATTATCTAAAACAGGCCCAATCGTATCGAGCATAGCGTGGATAGCCTGAGCGGCATAGAAACGTTCTGTCGGACGGAAAGCTGCGCCATTCGCGTAGTCTTCAGGGCCATAGGCATAAGAGCCATTTTCAAATTTCCAGTCTAAGAGTCCATGAGTGCGCTCGAACCAGTTTTCATAGGGAACACAATCGCTCACATCAGGATTATCGACTCCGAGTTCCGAATCCCACATGTCACCGGCAACACGGTACCAGCCAATACCATCGGTTCCAAAAGATAAAGCCAACCATGCCATGCAGTGCATTTCATTCGGTGTCGGATCACGACTGCCTATCCATGTTACGCCCCATCCTCGCCCAAGATCTTGCCCCGCCGTTAAGTAGACATGCCAAGGTTTTTCATTTCCGCTTCCTGCCGCCGCAGCAACTTGCTGCATCTTGTACAATCCCCATTCAAACTCCTCACCGTGATCCGGGCTTCCAATAAGTTTGTCCCAACTGCGCTGCAAGCTGTGAATTTTCGGATAATGATTGCAGTTTTCGGTATTGCGAAAACTGTCGATATAAGCGACATCCGAATTATGCGATGTAAAAAAGGAATTGATGCGTATGTTTTCATCGATTTTTCGACCGGATTGAAAACTATCTCCTCCCAATGAATAGTTGAAGAAGAACAGAGCATCCGGTTCGACAAAATCAGAAAAACCTCCGTCAAGGACATTCGGATTCAGCATCACCGTTATTTCGCGCTGAGCGTTGCGGTAAGCGCTATCCACCCGGCTGAAACCTTGAAATGTTCTTGGATTAGGTTCATCGATGCGGTAGTTATAGTGGGCATCACCAACATAGTCGTCATGCTGAACAAGGCTTGTGATAACCGTATTCAGTTTTGCTTCTCTGTCGCTGTCATAGAATAGATGGCGATACGCTCTATCATAAATCTCGATGCGGTCGATGTACAAGTCATGATGTCTCGGCCAATGGATTTTCAAGTTAAAGCCTGTATTTCTCCAACGATGGCTCAGAGTGAAAATCACGTTGGCGTAAGCTCCATAAGCGTCCTGTGCATTCGAACAGGTCATCTCGAATGTGTCGACAGGAGTAAGGAATATCTGAGCGATGGTCGACTGTGTGGTGGCCGAATCCCATTTACAGGTTATCTTAACGTACAGAGTATCCGTTCCATCATAGGGGGGCAGCTTGCGGAAATTATATCCTCTGTTACCGCCTAACCAGCCGTATCCCAAGTGAGTTGCGGGGATGATGTCCCCCGTACTGTGGGAATTATAAAGCGACCGAACAACGTGTCTGGTTTCACGTGTATCGGAATCTTCAATAAAATCTCCAACACTCGGAAACGGCGCTTTAAAAAAGCCGCCTGTTCCAGATTCGAAGATTTCTTGCTGCGCCGAGATGTATTTCCATGTACTATCAGGGAACCATCCGCTGGCAAGCTGCAAATCATGCGTTGCCAAGAGCTGACTCGCCCAAGGATCGCACAGAGACCAGCACATGTCAAGCCCGAGCGAATCACCTATTAGGGGAAAATAACCGGAACGACTATTCAGAATATCCCAACACAATACCGTGTCTTCCGGCGGATAAGAATATCCGTGATATCTGAGATCGCGGACAATCCAATAGGGGTCTAAAAACCCGATCTTCGAAACGGCAAAGGTTTGCGATGTTAGGACAAGCAATACGGCGATGCAAAGGGCGATTTTGCATCTTGCTTTCAGAAGTCCGTTTCTTTCACGTTTGATAAGATTCACGATTCGCAGCCTTGCACTGGTTAAATACCCTCTCTATAATAAGCGAAATCCGCTAAAATCACAAATGCTTTGAGCTGAGTTGTCGATTTATCGAAAAAATCTGTGCACAAAGCCTGTAAGCTTCGTACTTACAGGCTGTTATCTTGACTGACCTCGTGAGATTAAAACCGACTTAAGAAAAAGTATAAAGGAAAGACAGCAAGTTAACAACCTCCCTCCTTTTTCTTCGCGTGTTTTGCACTTGAGGGTATAGAAGGTGACGGCGCTGTGAATCCAATGCCGCGCCGCTGCCGAGAAA
>CAZADO010000178.1:0-16881 GCA_964483885.1 uncultured Alphaproteobacteria bacterium
TATCTTCACTGCGCTCAAAATCTTCAATGTGTTCCACACGCCCTGAAGCGTTGATAGTGTTCGTGATATTGTAACTCGCTCCCAAATACGTCGCATGCGAGTTGACATCCTCGCGAACATCGGAATTGGAACCTTGCGAAAAATCGAATCCGCCGAACACCTGTCCATATCGCCCGATTCGATATTGCGCCTGACCGTAAAAACCATCCATCGCGCCGTCGGAAACGGACAGCCAGTGCGTGAAACCCACCTCGAAAATAGGGATACCGAAAGCCAATCGCATCTTATAGAGCAGTTTATCCTCGGTGATGAGCGCGGTAGCGCCCGGTTTCATGTAAAGAGTCTTATAGAAGGTCCATCGCATCGCGGCACGCACGAAATCCGTCGAAGCACATTCAAGGAAACGCACGAAGTAGGAGTCTTCGAAAATTCGCGGTGTCTGACGACGCAGCTCAGCGGTAACGTCTATTTTCTCTTGCGCTTTCCACGCGGCGATAAGTTGGGCCGTTTCAATGGTGCTTTGTTCGATATTCATGTAGAACCGAGCGCGCAGGTTCAGCTTCGAATGAAATTTGCCGATACCATCCACGCCAACACCGTGATATAGAATATCGCCTTCTTTGCCGGTATAGGTGTACGAAAGTCCCAGATTGTAGCGTCCGATTTTCGTTCGAGCGTGAACTCCTGCTGCGAAACCGTTATCTTCGTTTCCTGTCACCAATGAAATCGAGCGTGACAGTCGCGGCCCGCCGTACGCGGTCAGGGATAATTTCGAACTCGCCTTGTAGCGAGTCCACAATCCGGCGATACTTCCATAGCCGACGCCCTCCGTAAGCCACTGTTGTCCCGCGCGAATTTCCCAGCGTGATTTTCGAGGAGCATAGATGAACACCGCTCTCTGAATGCGCACTTGTTCATCACTGGATTCCCCATCGAGGAAATCGTAAAAACCACGCAGTGTCGTTTGGAAACTCAGGCCTTCCCGGCCAAGCTGCCCAATCGTCGCGGAAAGCTGAGGAACCACAATGACATGATTGACCGTATCTTCCCGCGTGTAGCTCCAAACGGAAGCGCGCCCTGAAACAACGGCTGCCGAGGCGGAAGCGTACAATCCAAACAGTAAAAAAAGGAGAAACAACAGAGGGAATCGATGACTTGATTCTGTGTTCCAAGAGGCCAGCTTCATTGGTAGGTCTCTCTTGAGATGATTTTTAACAATAAGGGGGCTTGGGCAAGTGTTACCCAAGCCCCATTTTTTTCTAAATGGTAAAAGGAATTAGAAGCCTTTTCATACCTAAGGCCTACGCTGGCGGTCCATAAACCACCGGGTAATCTGTTCCGGGCGTAGAGTAGACGCTGCTACCACAAAGACTGGGATCAATCGCGTTCATCCCATATCGTAGCGAATATACATCATACCCAAGCGAACCCAGATACATGCACACCTGAGCCGATGTTTGGCTAGTATAGCACCAGACAACAATCTGTTTATCTGTGGGCAATTTATTCAGACTTTCCGTCGGTCCAAGTGTACCACCGCCAAATAGAATAGAGCCCGGAACATGTCCGGCATCATAACTAGTCTGTGGCCAACCATAATTGATGATGAACGGATCATCGCTGGTATCGCCATCGTTAAGATTAAGGTAGAGATCCGCTGCTGTGATCATATAGCTACTCAAGCCAGCAGTAAACATGGCCGTGCAACGAGTATTGAGTTCGTCCAGTGCGCTGGTGCCCTCAATTGTCGGAAAATCATACTCCGTGGTAGTCGTGTGGGCAGTCTGCTCGGTCTCTTGGCCTCCGGGAACAAGCTTGCCCCATAAATTTAGAGTTACAGTGGTATCGCCTGTCCAACCACACATACCCCATTTCAGGTTATAGGCATTGAATCCCATCATGTTCAAATAACATGTGGTGAAACTGGCTGTTTGGCCGGTGTAGCAATAGCAGATGACTTTTGCACCATCAGGAATCTCATCAATATGGTCAGGTACAGTGCTAAGACTCCAGTTCACAGCGTTTTCGATGTGGCCGCAAGTGTCATAGACTCCAGCACTTCGCAAGCTAATGATGAAAAGATTTTCACCATTCTGAATATCTGTCCAGAGAGCATCGGCGCTGATGTTCTTCGTTCCTGCCGACAGGTAGTCGTCACCGATTTGAGCAACATCCGAGAAGATATTGGCTGGGGGTGTTACGGGATTATCATCGTCGTCACTCGAACAACCCATAAAGAAGGTCAAGCTCAAGACGAGGATAACTAAGGTCGTTAATCGAAAAAGTGATTTCATGGTTTTTCTCCTGTCTTACATGTTTTTAGGAATTATTTCATTTCGCTAAATCTGTTTACCATGGAGGCGGTCCGTCCGGTACAATCAAATGCTGATTTGCTTCCTGCTCTGCAACGGGAAGAAGATCCAAATCCGCTTGCCGCAAGAAGAAACCGGATGTATCTGCCGGAGTGTTATGGCAGGCGGCTGCGCAAGACAATCCACCCGTCGTGTCCGTGCGAGCTGTCCAACGTTTGATATTGTGTGGCGTTGCGTACTTCCACGTGGGTACCTCTGAATAGAGCGAAGTCATCGTACCTTCCCAATCGCTGTAGGTATCCTCTGCAATCGGAATATGCCTCAGTATCACATATTCACCCGAACGTTCGTCAGGAATAGGATTGCGCCCGATTTTAAAATCAAGCCATGATGGCCCTGTAATTCCGTCGCCGCCGACATGGCAGGCATTGCAGTTCTTATACTTCTGAGAATGACAAACCTGACATTGAAAATCTTCTCCATGTCTCTCATGGTAGTCATTGTCCAGTGCTTCAATGTCGTGACAATCGCCGCACGCGGGAGCATTCTCGACTTCATACCGATGTTCATAAAGATTTCCGTCGCCGTGCATCTCGGCGCCCGTGTGGCACTCGCGGCAGCTCATCGCATTCGGTACGTAATGAACGTCCGCGCTGTATCCTTCATTCGCTCCCGTATATTCATCTCCGACGCGACTGCCATGACACGCCGTACACTGATTCTTCAAATCCGGCGTGCGTTTGATTCGATGGCTCTGGATAAATCCGCCGCCCACCGCATCCGGTCGGCTGATATGACACGAGCCGCACGTTGCATGACATTTATTGCATTCGCTGTTATATTCCTCGTGAACGGCCGGCATTGATTCAAGCGTGAAGCCTGTTCTTGCTTCAAAAAGCGCATGCTCGCCGCGGAGCGTCGCGTGCAAACTGGTGGAAAAACTTTCTGCGATATTGCCGTGACATAAGGCGCATTGATTGTTTACACCCCATGATGGATCCGATATCAAGCCAACGTGTGCATCATCTTTCAGCAAAATTCCTGCTTGCCCATTGTGACACGAGCGGCAATCAAACGCATGCGGACCGGCTAAATATGCCTGCAAACCGCTGCCTGTCATAATGACCTTTTCCCAACCCTCCAACGGAGGGACCGAACCACCTCAACCTTCACCCGACGGATCACCCGGCGGCTCTTCATCGGGAACAGCTGTCTCTTTCAGGAGATCCTCGTTGGTATGACAGCCGATGCAATCATCCGCTAACTCGTCGGTCGGCTCAGGACCTACCGGAAGCGTATCTTCCTTCTCAGAGCAGCTCCAAATAAGTAGTCCGACGACCAAAAAGAAGAAAATGAACCTGATTTCTTTGCGTGACAACATCATATCAATTTCTCTTTCTTAGTTTGAAGCCAATCATTAAACGAACAAGTCATCTTTCTCTCAAGTATTTTGAGAAAAAAGGGAATCACTCAAAGCAAATCCTAATGGGATAAATTTCAATTTTCAAATATACAATATATATGCCAAAGAATCAAGTGTTCTTGTATCTTTTTTGTTATAAAATAAAGACTTCTTAGGTCTGTTTTGTCGACAATTCAGTTTGCTGAACAATTCGAATCGTTACATCACCTTTCTTACACTCAAATAGATATTTGATTTCGAGCGAAAGAATTTGGTAGTAAGGTGTTGTAGTACATATAGTCAGTATAGTACAAGCGCTCATAGAAGATCGTTTGTTGTTTTAAAGAAAATATAATTGCAAAGTTGTCAAAGTGATAATCGAGTCCCATTATAAACAAAAGCGCAAGATATTTTCCTGCGCTTTCTGCATTCGATGAAATAACCTCATGGAAATTAGAGATCAGACTTCATAACGTCGTAAATTTAATTCCTGATTCTCTTCTCGATGATACTCTAAGGATAAGCAATAGAAGCCAGTCTCTCTATTTCCCCGGCTTTCCGTGACATCAAACCTATCAGATAACCTTTGGAGTCAATCAGCGGTGAACCGCTATTGTTTTGCGTGTGCGAGAATGAATCGTTGATAATTACGGCTGTTGTCTTTCATATAGAGCAGCAGCGTGGCCTCGCGTGCGGAATAAAGATATAAGGGTGTACTCCTGCTGAAACCAATTCTCATAAACCATGTTTTCAAGTCCTCGACTGGGAGGATGCTGGAAGAGGAGATAATCCGGTTGGTAGTGGTGAACGTACCAGTCGAAGTCGCGGCGCTTTAAATGCTCAAGAATATCGGGATTGACCAAACCTACGCCATCAATGATAGGACCTTTCTCGTAAAAATATCTGAGGATACCGATATCGTTCGTACCAACACTCGCTCCATCTTTCGCATTGGCATTCAGCCACTCGGCTGCACTTTTGTAATTCTCGTAGGTCGGCATGACAGATTGTGTCATACCGACCACTGGAAACACCAAATCCGCCATGAGTAGAACTACGTAAGTTGCCAGCCAGATTGTCCAACGGGGAATCGTATTGATATGAAGCAGCAGGCGATAACTTGCTTCGATGGTCAGCGCGATAAACAGGGCAATGCTCAGCATAAGAGGAGTATAGTACCAAGCATACGCAGGTGCTTTCAGGATAAAACCATAGACCAACAGATAACTAACATTCCAAAGCAAAATCAGATGAAAGACAGGATGTCGGAAGAGGCTCCAGCGTTTGAAATTCACAATGAGCACAAGCAATCCTAACAGCAGAAAGAACGCCACCAATCTGCCGTTAGCGCTGCCTCCGTACCATGCATGGCCGGACACCAATCCCTGAAAGAAAATGAATCCTGTTCCCCATAATCCCACTTCGGTTTGTGCAAGCTTAGCGGACAGAGTTGATGGAACCACACTGCCGAAATACGCATAGCTGAAAACAAGCCATACGAGAATCGGCAGCAGAAAAACCGTGAACATGGCTACCGAAGGCAACCGGCGATAACGGATATAATCATAGATCGCCATAACTATCGCAAGAAGCAGCATATCCGGTCTGCCTAACACAGCAAAAGAGCAAGCCAGCGCTGCACCCACTCTCTTACCTGACGCATACAGATAGAGACTCAATACACCGAGCATCATCGAAAGAAAGAGTTCCATTCCCACCGCTCGAGCAAGGAACGGACTGGCAAGCAGCACGAGCGGCAGAATATATGGAAAAAGAGAGTGGCGCTCATCCCGGAACGATTGCATAAAAAAATAGCACAGGAAAAAAAGGCTGGCCGCGCCGATAAGATGTCCGAGGAGCGGTATGGTTATAAAGGGGAAAACTTGAAGCGGCAGATACAAAAGTGCGAGGAGGAGAGTGTATAGGGGAGATGTCGTTGCGTTGACTCGTTCGCCGACATTGAACACATAACCGTTGCCTTCTACAAGATTCTTCGCATAGGAATAGAAAATGTAGCTGTCATCCCCTTGAATGAACCAAAAACTATACAGCATCAACAGGACGATAGCGCCGGTACAAATAACTGTGGCAATGGTGAGACGTCGTTGGTCGTGCGTCGTTATGTCTCGTGAATTGTTATCTGTCATGTGATTCAGTCTGATTTTAATTGAACAATCGTCGCTCCCCAACTGCCAGCGTCGGATGGTGTTCCAAACGAGATGACGTCCGGATGTTTTTCCAATATCGAGTGAACCGTTTTTCGAAGCGCGCCGATTCCTTTCCCATGAATAATTCGGATTTGGAATATCTTGCGTTTTCGGCACGCGTCGATATACTCCGGCACAAGTTCTTTCACATCCTTCGGATGGAACGTGTGCAAATCCAGAACACCATCAATGGGAAGTTCTATGGGCTCAGATTCATTCGTCAAATCATTATCCATCAGAAGACCACCCCCCCCTGCGATTAGCATGAAGATTTAAATGCAGGATTTCCCTTTATCAATAGAAGTGATTTCCAGAGTCGTACTTTAGTGATGATCCCTTTTCTTGTCAATGGTATGTTTTGTCTACAGAACTCCACAGATTCGTCGTATTCGGTCGATTGGGAAAGAGAGCACAGAAATATCAAGCAATGTTATGTTCTTTGTGTTTTTCTGCAATCGCGACAGCAAGATTATCCAGAGCTTTAAAGTCATCTTTGCCGGGAAATCCCTTGCAGAGGACAGGGTTTAATATCTCGACTTTCAGATTTGGAATCAATCCGGCAATTTCCTCTATCGCCTTACTGCTCCAGCCATAAGAGCCAATAATCGAGGCAAACTTCAGTTTTGGTCTTAAGGCATTCGTTAGATTGGCGGCGTAAAAAACGCTGGGATGTGGACCGACATGAACTGTAGGCGTCCCAATGACAATCGTGGCCGCATCAACAAGAGTTATCGCTAGCTTCCCAATGTCAGTCACTGCCAAGTCAAATTGATAAACCGTGACGCCTTTTTCTGTCAACGCACTGACTAAATATTCCACCATCTTTTTGGTACTGCCGTGCATGGATATGTAAGGAAGGATCACAACATTCTTGGGATTTTCTGAAATCCAATCCTGATAAGCATCTATTATGAATGCCGGACGGTCGTAAATGGGACCGTGACTTGGTGCAATTAATTTTATTTCGCGCGTCTTTATCTTCTCGATATTCTTCTGTATGATTTTACGGAACGGCATCATGATTTCAGCATAGTATCTTTTAGCGGCTTCATAAACGCGCGCCTCGTCAGTCACATACAAATCAGAAGTAGCCAGATGCGAGCCGAAAAAATCACACGTGAAAAGGATATTATCCTCCTTAAGATAAGTTACCATCGTTTCCGGCCAATGAACCCAAGGTGTATAAATAAACTCCAGCGTTTTGTCTCCCAGTGATAAGGATTCGCCATCCTCCACTGTGGTAATTTTTTCCTCTGGAATCCGCAAATGATCCACAAGCATTCCCTTTCCTTTGGGTGTTGTGAGAACCATTGCGCTTTTATACTTCTCAAGAACATGAGGGATGGCTCCTGAATGGTCCTGTTCAGCATGATGAGCAATGATATAATCAATATTGGGTATGCCTTCTAATTGAAACATAAGGATATCAACCATGCTGGGATCCACCGTGTCCAATAGTGCTGTTTTTTCATTTCCCCGAACAAGGTAAGCGTTATAGCTTGTTCCATCTGGAAGTGGTATTAGGGAATCGAACAATCGTCTATCCCAGTCAACAGCACCCATCCAATAGACGCCTTCTTTGATTTTTCTACTTTTCACGATTACAACTCCTGTGTTCGATATTTTCCGTTGTAAGCTGTTTTCTCCAAAAACCTAAAAATTCCAGCAGTTTCAATAGTGATAATGGTAGTATTCTGTGCCACTATCAATGCGAATTTACCCATCAGAAAACCAAACAGCACCTGCGATTAACATAATATGAGGATGTAGAAGAGGAGCATAAATTTCCATTCCTATTAAGCGCCAACTTCAGCAGCCAAAATTTGGCCACACAATTTGAAATGATTTCTATTTCATGACGCCTTCTTTCTCGCCGATCTTCTCATCTATGTAAGATAGCGCATGTACTCAATGAAAAGCCAAGTAATAACACTCCATATTGTCCACACACTAACAAAAGAGACAATAGCTATATAGAGGCGAAGCCTACTCTTATCAATGAAAATGCCGTATATGCACACGCCCATAAGATATAGTCCAAATAGCAGTCCTATTGTAAGAGTGATGAGAATCTCAATAATTAGTAGGACGTGAATAGGCATTAGGATTATGGGAATTGCAAGACATACCAATAATTGGAATAAACTCATATAGAAAAGCCATCGGAAGGTTTTAATTCTGTTTTCTTTAATCTCTATGTCATTCTCATTTCCCATAGCCTTATTTCTCCATTTTAACTTATATAGCGAGATTATTTTTTAAGCCAACGTGGTTTAATTGTCTAATTGCTCTCCGCCCGACGTTTGATTCCGAGTAAAGTAGTGCGCATCATGAAGATTTCCATTGGGTCCATTATTACCCAGTGAATTATCTCCAGAAGAGTATTATACGTGCACTGTTGCCGTAGGCGCGACACCAATCTTGTATGCCCATTGTTTGTCTCATAGAGTCCCCAAGACCATGTAGCGTTTTCCCAGCCACCCGCTCCCTTTTGGAATCTCCAGAGCATTGATTTATTCGGTTCCATTTCAACCACCTCCAGTAATGGAAGGATCTGGTCGCCTACTTTTAAGTTCTGGTATTCCGGAATGATTCTCTCAACGCTGGGCATGCCACCGTTATCCAATCCTCCAAAGCTATATAAACCGGCTCTTTTGTATCCCATTTGCACCAACCAAGGCCAGACTTGCTCGGGAGGTGCCTTTATTTCCACAGCACGGGTTGCGTTAAAGGCTGGATTCACAAGCAATTCATCACCCGCCATATACCGGCTTACTTCTGCTTTTGTCGCACCCCATGTCATTTGCCATTCCCGCAGCCATGCGAAATATAGGACGAGAAGTGTTATAATCGCAAGTATCCAAATATTCAAAAAGATGAGTAATGCTCTCAGAAATGGATGTCGTTTGAACATGAGCCTATTTCTCCCGATGCGACTTCAGTTCGCACAGTAACCACAACGAGGATATCGTTGCACCAAGCAGTATATGGATGATCGCTCCGGCTCCGATGGTCGTGTGTCTAAATCCGAAGCACTAAAAGTTCTTGTCAATCCCAAAACGAAGTGCTCGCTTTCTTGCCGCAAAAAGCATTAACTCACGAAGGTACATCGCAGAGATAGATTTCCAGCCGAAGTTCTTAGATTCCAAATTAATAAAATGACGCGCCAGAGTCAATAACTCTGTACGTCGTCAGCAAGTCTCTGTTTTAAAATCCGGTGATGCGATGCTTATGGAAATGCTTGCTATTTCCGCATTCGTGCAAAAGCCGAGGGACGATATTCAGGAATCTATTGAATCTGTCAACAATCAGTTGCTAACGTAAAAAATTTGATTTTATAGAGATATACTGAAACAGCCGTCCATAGAGCAGATCGGCCGGGCGAAGACTGAGGGCGCAAGTGTCATGTAAACAGCTAATTACACTATCTGATCCCGGCATCTCATCTGCACAGTTGCATCTTGTGTTTTATTTGTGTATATTGATTTGACATGTGTTTTCGGAAAGTACATTCCTCGACCACATGCTTAAACAGTCGCTCCATGAGGAGCTCTTCGCAGGCCTGGGTCACGGGAAGGTATGGTTTGTATGTCCTTTTTCGGCTTGTCGATAGGTCAGTAGGTGGCAGTTTGGGGATACCATCCCCGCAAGTTGAAAAGGATAAGACAATGGTAAACATTTACGTCGGCAATCTATCTTACGAGACATCGGAAGACGATCTCCGGACCATGTTCGAAGAGCATGGCGCGGTGGACCGCGCCAGCGTGGTCATGGATCGAATGTCAAACCGCAGCAAGGGTTTTGGATTTGTGGAAATGCCCAATGATTCCGAAGCCCGTGCAGCTATCGAAGCGTTGAACGATAGCGAAACGCAAGGCCGTAAAATGACGGTCAACATAGCGAAGCCTAAGGGTGAGCGTCCAGCTCGTCGTGAACGCTACTAAATCGTTCTTATGGTGAATGTGAAGGGGCTGTCCCATCGTATGGGTTCAGCCCCTTTTTCTTTGTCGTGTGTAATCAGACGCAACGTCTGACGCTGTCCCGGTTGGAGCTGATTGGTCACGATGTTTTTTCAAATGGATTGGATAGCAATTCGAATGCCTTTTGATATGCTGAAACGGGCGCGGACGACGGTGATGAAGGTAACATGGCATGCGAATGGTTAACGAGCAAGCTTTGCTACGCGGTGCGACAATCTGTGCTCAACCATCTGCTGTCATCGTTACTATGGTGATAATGAGAGAATATGGGAACGTGAAACATGCCTATACGATGTTCGTAGCTATGGTTGAGACGACACAGAGCGTAAGCGCCTTTGCCGATATCCCGAAATAACAAACAACACTCCAAGCACGAACAGCGGAAATCCCATTCCGATGGCTTCGCCGCCACTGCCTCCTTTTGTTGCGACCATCAAAGTGTCCAAGCCCCACATCGCCGCCCACCACAGTATGAAAAGCACACCTGCTGCCAGTCGATGCTTCCACGCCGTGAAAAATCCGAAGAGAAAGAAGACAAACAAGACTTTGACGAGGCTTCCTTCGAGACCGAACGGATGATAAGGAAGGCTGTCGCTGACTGGCGATCCTTCTTGAGATGGTATGAAGCCGATAATGACAAACACGAGATACAGTATCCCATAGATCATAAGCAACACATGAAGGGCCGTTGGAAAGAGCCTCCGCATTGCTGATGTCTTCTCCATGAGAAACTCCTATTTGAAATGAAACTTCATTGCATGATGATAAACCCTGCAGAGGAGAGCTGCCTCACGTCATCTTTGCTATGATGGTGATGACGTCAGCAACGCATGCAAGTGCCCGCAGTCAAGAGTCACTCAGGCGCAATAGAAAGAAACTGAAGAATCCGACTCTGGTAGTATTCCACTCCCATGATCCATGGAATATCGGTATGGTTCGCACCATGAACGAGTTCAAGCTCTTTAGGCTGCGGCGCGTTCTCATAAACGACACGACCATTAGAGTCCCATGGAATGAAATCATCGGCGTCACCGTGTAGGAGCAAGAACGGCGTCCTGACGCTGCGTATGCGTTCAGCGTTGTTCAGATTATCGTCTATCACAAAGCTACCAGGGATATCGAGAAGTATAGAGTTCTGGAGCAGGGCTTCAGCACTAGCGAAGGGGGCTTCGGCGATCAAGCGATAGGGATTAACCGTGCCTGCGGCAAGATCAATGGAAATCACATTGCCTAAAGAGAATCCGTAGAGTACGAGCTGCGCGCTGTCAACGTTCAGCGAGTCTTGCAAGAAACGAAACGCGGCGTGCCCATCTGCATACAGTCCCGATGCAGTCGTTTCGCCCTCGCTCATTCCGAAACCACGATAGTCAAAGATCAGGCAGCGCAATCCTATTTGATAGAATAGTTCGACTCGGTTCCAATACTCTTCGATGCTCTTCTTGTTTCCGTGGCAGAACAGTACGGTCAAACCAACATCGAGAGTGTCGGTTCTAGATACATAAAATCCGTAAAGCGTATTGCCCTCAGACTCGAAAGAAACCAGCCGCCGATTGGATTCAGGTATTACCGCACTTGAGAGCTCGTAGTGGTCAAGCTTCTCCTGATTGTATAGAAATGAATCCAACGAGCAGGATACAAATAGCACCGTAACTAACATCAGAATCGCGGTATGTTTCACTTGCCCCTGCCTTTCTTAACCGGCAGATCAATCGTCGCTCCAAACTGCATGGACATGGCTCCGCGATTCGAGATTCCATGATATTCCACCGGATTCCAGCGATTGTCACGGTCCAAAGCCAGCCACTGCAATTCTATGAAGTACTGCATGCTTCCGTTGCGATATGATGTTCCGGCCATAGCTGACGGAATATAGTGCGGCACCTGACCCGCTTGAAAGGTGTGCCGGAGGGCTATGTACGGAGTCCACCGTTCGCTCAGTCGGTATGCTGTAGAGGTCACAAGCTCAGGATAGATCCTTGTGGCCTTGATATCGGAGAAAATCAATGCATCGGCGCCGAGTGCTGGAACAAAGCGCCCCCAATTCATTCCTGGGAAATAGACCACTCCCGGAGTAAGACCCAAGAACCTGAAGGCTGATGCAGTGACATGATAATCAATATAGACTTCTGTTTCATTCGATATCCCATAAGTGGCCCCTATCACTCCGTAGGGGATCGGAACCGTCCTGCCAAAGGCATCAACCAGTGGCCCACCAATAGATGCGCTCACTTGCATTTTCTGTGCTCCCACAGGCATATTCCGCATTTGAGCCCCACATCCGATCAAGAGACCAACGAGTAGAAGCAAAATGGCGATATAGCTGCTACGTTTCAATTCTTGGCCTTCGAGGCAAAATGAACCTGACGGTCACTCTCCGTCCGAACAAAACAATGCGAGAATGTCAGGTGCAAATGCCCTCGGTCTCGTCATCTTCGCTATGATGGTGATGAAGGTAGCGCCACGTACGAGTAGCTATCTGCTGCGCTCTGGACAACGGCAATGTCTGGTTTGTCACCACATGTGCTCAAATAACCCTTTGCAGAAGCTGCAGCTGGGCATCCATGACCTCCGGATGAGTTAGATCAGCGTGCATGATAATGAGTATGCAGGCGAGCCGGGACAACTTCCAATCCACATACAGTCCATCGTTACCCTGTCGAAACAACGGCAGAAAGTGGTATCTCACCGCAATGTGCAATGCGACGCAAACGCGCATTGCCGTATGTATGACCTCATCAAAGATCGGATCGTTTTCATAGCCTAAGGTGCGGGCCAGATCGCTGGCATAGAAGAGTCGGTGGCTGGCCATAGCATCTTCGACCAGTTGATTGATCGAGGGGTCGCCAAATGGATCATATAGAACCAACTGCATCGTCATCTTCCACGCTCCTATCTCTTAGATCGCATATCAGCGAGTTTCCTAAACAGTTCCAACTCGGCTTCGGTCAATTGCTTCGGGAGTTCCACCGTTAGCGTCACATACAAATCTCCGAATCGGTTTAATTCATTATAGACAGGCATTCCGAGTCCAGGGAGCCGCAGCACTTTGCCATTGTCGCTCCCGCGCGGAACATCCACTTGTGCCATGCCCTTCAGCGTGTGGACTTTGATTTTGCCTCCCAGCACGGCGGTGTATAAATTCATGCGCGCGTCGCGATAGAGATCGTTCCCTTTACGCTCGTAGTCGGGATGCTCCGCGACGTGGATTGTAATATAGAAGTCTCCGTTTGGTCCACCGTTTCTCCCCGGCGAGCCTTTGCCGGTGAGTTTCAACACCTGACCGTCGGCAATACCCGGCTTGATTTTCAGCCGGATCGTCTGGCCACTGAGCTCAATCACCCGCGTAGTGCTGCTGTAGGCTTCCTCGAGCACGATAATGGTTTCGGCCTCGAGATCCGCGCCTCCTCGTTGCGCTGCGTGTCTGCCGGCCTGCTCGTGCGCACCCCTGCCAAACAGCAATTCAAAGAAGTCCTCCGAACCCACATCCGAGAAGACGTCACCGGTGTCAAAGGTCGTTCTTCTGCCTCCGCCACCAGTCTGGCCTGCATATCTCGTCCAGTCAAAGCCATCGCTCGGAGCGCCTTTTTGTTTATAGCGCTGCCAGTCTTCACCGAATCGGTCGTACTTCTTCCTCTTTTCAGGATCACTCAGCACCTGATGGGCGTCGTTCACTTCCTTGAACTTGTCCTCCGCCTCTCCGGCTTTGTCATTAGTGTTGCGGTCCGGATGATACTTCAATGCAAGTTGCCGATAGGCCTTTTTGATTTCATCCGGCGTTGCTGTTTTGGGAACCCCGAGAATGCGGTAATAATCTTTGTAGTCCATGTATATACGTCTTAAGGAAGAATGGCGTAACTTGCGATCCCATTTCAGCAGTCGGTGCGGTCGTCATCTTCGCTATGATGGTGATGGCGGCATTGTCAGGTGCTCCGTCATCTCAGGTGCCGTGTGCACAATGCTTATCGTTACGATGCTGGCCCGCGATTTGTTCGCTTCAGGCTTTCGTTTTCTTGGATGCACATGTACTGATACCGAAGAGACTGTAAAGTCCGCAGTATCCCATCGCTGCGGTTGCCAACGGCAGTAATCCAAGCAGCCCCCACCAACTCTTGAAAGCCAGTCCCAGAACCAAAATTGCAAGACCGATAATGATGCGAATCCACCGATCTGCTTTGCTGATATTCGTCTTCACGGTTCGTTCTCCTTAGTTAAACATGTGGATACCCGTAGTCATCATCCTTCTGCTTACCTATTGCGGATGACGGTGATGAAGGTGGTATCGAAGGATATTGCCGGGCCTAATGGCCCAGCAAACGGCTGACTTTTCCACCCGCAAATTGACCGAGAAGGAAAGCACCAATCAAGACGGGAAATGTGATGAACCGCCAACCGAGTCCGCCATAGAAGCGCAAAGCGATGATCAACGGAACAGGCAGATGGACGGCTAAAATCCACTCCCATGAAAACTTTCGAACCTTGGCCCGCCAGAAGCCAAACGGCAGGTTCAAGAAAAGGACAATCGCTGCAACAAACCACAGTCCCATGAAGTTCCTTTCGTCGCGGCATTATAAGCGTGGACATACTTTTGCGATAGGGATGCTGCTGACACGCAGGTGTCGCCCTCCTCTTGCACAAAGCGATGCGGATTGTGCCAGTGCGAGGTCGTTCAGTTACGAGGTTGCGGTCGTCCGCTTCTCCACCATCTTGCGCTTTTCTGCGCTTAAGTACACTTTCCGCAGCCGAAGCGATTTCGGCGTCACCTCGACCATTTCATCGTCATCGATGAATGCAATCGCCTCTTCCAGCGATAGGATTCTGGGCGGCGCAATTTGATAGTGTTCATCTGAACCTGACGCGCGTATGTTTGTCAGCTTTTTCTCGCGTACGATGTTGACGACAAGATCAACATCGCGCGAGTTCTCGCCCACGATCATACCTTCGTAAACGGGTGTCCCGGGTCCCGCGAACATATCGCCGCGATCCCGCAGGTTATTGAGTGCGTAGCCCGTGATTTTGCCTTCGCGGTCGGCTATGATGACGCCGGTAGGCCGAGAACTCACGTCGCCTTCGAGCGGCCGGTAACCTGCCGATTGACTGTGCAGGATTACCGTACCGCGCGTCGCCGTGAGCAGAAGTGGACGAACGCCGATCAATCCGCGCATTGGAATATCGAAATTCATGCGTACCCAACCGGTCTGATGATTGCTCATCCGTGTCATCCGCCCGCGACGCATCCCTAATATGCCCGTAATCACTCCTACATAATCTTCGGGACAATCCACGAGCAGCGCCTCATACGGTTCGAGAATCTGGCCATCCTCTTTTTTGAACAATACCTGAGGCTTGCCTATGCACATCTCGAATCCTTCACGGCGCATCATCTCGATCAGGATCGCAAACTGAAGTTCACCGCGCCCGAAAACGCGAAATTTATCGGTTCCGGCGGCATCGTCCACGCGCAACGCGGGATTGCCGCGCAGCTCTTTGTGCAGCCGGTCTCGAATCTGCCGTGATGTCACATATTTGCCTTCGCGCCCCGCGAACGGCGATGTATTAACGCTGAATACCATCTCAAGCGTGGGCTCGTCAATCTTGAGCGACGGCAGCGGGCGTGGGTCATCGGGATCGGTCAGCGTATCTCCGATATACAGATTCTCAATTCCTGCAAGGGCGACAATGTCTCCCGCACTCGCCTCCTCAATCATGATCCGATTTAAGCCCTCGAAACCGTAGAGCTGCGATATTTTAACCGAATACTGCTCGTTCGCCGATTTGATGTGTCGCACCTGATCGCCGACCTTGATCTCTCCATGAGTAATTCTTCCGATGCCAATCCGACCCACATAGTCGCTATAGTCGAGGGTTGTAATCTGCATTTGCAGACCGTGATCCGGATCATATTCAGGTGCCGGAATCTTCTCAAAGATGAGTTCAACCAACGGCCGCAGATCTCGGCCAGGAATCTCCAAATCGAGAGTTGCGGTTCCCGTTCGCGAGTTGGTGTAAATCAGCGGGAAATGGCATTGTTCCTCGCTGGCGTCAAGGTCAAGGAACAACTCAAGTACTTCGTCAACCACCGCGCTGATTCGAGCATCGGAACGGTCTATCTTGTTGATTACAACGATGGGAGAGAGTCCGTTGTCGAGCGCATTCGAGAGCACGTAACGCGTTTGCGGCAACGGTCCTTCGGACGCATCCACCAGCAGCAGACAGCCGTCAACCATCTTGAGCACGCGCTGCACCTGTCCGCCGAAGTCGGCGTGTCCCGGCGTATCAACGATGTTGATGGTTTTGCCCTGCCAGACGATGGCTGTGTTCTTGGATAAAATCGTGATGCCCTTCTCCCGCTCGAGATCAAGCGTGTCCATGATACGCTCTTTCACCTGCGAATGAAGACCAAACACACCCGATTGATACAGCAGCGCATCCACCAACGTTGTCTTTCCATGATCAACATGGGCGATAATGGCAACATTTCTCAAATCTTCGCGACGCTTCATCATTCTCTTTTCATTGTCTCCTGTTAATTCTTCTGTGGATTTTTTCGCGCGACAAATTCTGTGCGACCTCGTTCATTATCAATCTGCTCTCATCTTCTACGTCCGTCAGAGATAAAAAACTAAAACAGAAACGGAATCAGTCGCCATGTATGTTTGGAGTAATCTGCATATTCAGAGTACTGAGCACGAATCAAGTGTTCTTCGCAAAGGGCTCTGATAATCATTCCCGAAACAACCACCAATCCCAAGATACTGTTAGAGATAGACAGATTGGCTGCGACTCCTGCTATAGTGAAAATCACAATGGCGGCATAGACCGGATGACGGATGTAACGGTACGGCCCACTCGTGATTAATTCACCTGAAGTGGGATTTGCTGCGAAGTGAAAACTTCGTCTGCCGAACGTTATGCGCGCCCATAGCATGAGCAGAATTGCTAAGGCTTGAAGAAGGATTACGATTGGTGAAGGTGAAAACACA
>CAZADO010000179.1:0-18197 GCA_964483885.1 uncultured Alphaproteobacteria bacterium
CCGGATGTGCGAATGGTTCGCGCGATTTTGCCGCCCCAGAATTCTTTCGGATTGTCTATCGGCTGCGCATTGATTTCGGTTTCCATAGCCGGAACATTCACCGCGAGCAGCATCGCGTCTTGAGTGTCCTGCGTCAGGCGATAGATGCCGGGTTCTTTGACGGGCGGGATGGGATACTCGAAGCCTGCCGGGATTGCTCGCGGGATAATCTGCAAAATCTCATCTTCGCCGACAAGTTCCGCCGGTGATGAAGGAGCCATGCCCAAGCGCTGAATCGTACCCGACACGCCCGCGTCGAACGACAGCGCTTCCGCGTCCCCGGCAGTTCCGGAAAGATACGCCGCGAGGCGCACCATCAAAGGCGGGAAGATTCCCGTGCGATAAAAATCAGACCATTCCGGTTCGGGAGAACTGGTGATAAGCATCGCGTGCCCTCGACCGACGCGCGCTTCGACAAGGAAAGGGATTCCGATACCGGTGGAGATGACCGTCAGCGCTTTGTTGCCCACCGGACGCACGAGTTGCTGTATCGTCGGCGAAATCGATTTGGGTGTTTCTTCGAAGAGACCCTCGAAAACCGGATGTGCCCAATCCACCTCTGTCCAGCGTGTCGAAGAACCTTCTTCCGCCCAGACATCTCCTAACGCCGGGAGCCCGAGTTCTGGCAACCATGTATTATGACTGCGCAGGTCCGCGCTTGGTCCGAGCATCACGAGCACACCTTTGCCTGATTCGACAAAGCTATGTAACCTCGCGCCTATCCCGGATGACAAGGCCGGGGCTTCCATGATAACGAAGGCATCGAAGGCGCTCCAGTCCGCCGTTTCAAACGCACCCGGCGTCAACGGCACGACTTGCACAAACGCATCCGGGCTGCCCGTGGGATTTAAAGCCAGCGCGGTGAATATCGCGCCGGGACTCTGGGGAGCGACCAATCCGATTTTTAACTGATCGGGAACGTTCAGCACGAAATGACGCTGGTCATCAATCGATAAATCGTCACCCTCTTCGAGTTTCACATAGCCGCCCTGAGCTCCGGGCATTTCCGGCACAAACCGGAATTCGACTTGTTGGGTCTCGGATGCTCCGATAGAAACCGCACGAGAAGCGACACGCCTGCCGTCTAAGAAGACGCTGACGAGTCTGTCCGGGAGAGCTTGTCGCGAACTGTTTTTCAACGTCGCCTGCAGTTCCACCGGACGACCGGGAGTCATCAAGCGCGAAAGGATGCGCACATCTGTGATTCCGACATTGCTGAACCGTTCCTGACCGACAGGGAGAAGAAAGAGTTTGACGTCCGGAGAAAACAGCGGCCCATCAGGTAATCCCTCCGGCCATGCGGAAACGCTGAAGTCAGACAGAACGTAAATTTCCCGATGGAGATTCTTGGATTTCGAGACATTGAACCGCGCCAGTTCGAGAGCTTTCGTCAGATTCGAGCCGCCTTTTGTTGACCGTGCTTCGGTGACGGCTTCGCGTACCGCGCGGAATCGGCTTGTGGGTTCGGGCGGGAAAAGAGTCGGTTCCGCATCCGCCCAGATAATCTGAGCTTCGTCGCCTTCCTGAAGAAGCGAAAGTATTTCTTGAGCGCGGACGGATGCCTCACGCAGCCGGGTACCTTCGGGTGTTTCCGTGCCCATCGAAGCGCTCCTGTCTATGACCAGAAAAACGCTCGTCCGGGCATGCACTCCCGGCAGAATTCCGGCGGTTGACTGGAGAACCGGGCGCGCCATCGCTAACACCAGCGCTAAAATTGCCAGCGTTCGCAAAATGAGCAGCAGAATCTGGCGAAGCTTCAGTTGCCGCATTCGCCGCCGCTGGAGTTCTTTTAAAAATCGAAGTGTCGGAAAGGTAATACGTTTCAGCCGTTGGCGCGTCAGAAGATGAATGAGAATCGGCAACAAGCCCAGCGTCAGAGCGAAAAGAAGTGCAGCGTTCAGAAAGGTCATTTGTATTTCAGTAGTTGAGTTTCAATGGATTGAATGAGAAGATGCCCGCACAGCAAATGAGCTTCCTGCACTCGCTGCGCATTATCGGAAGGGATGTGCAGAGATAAATCCAAATGCGCATCCAGAGATGTGTTATCATTGCCCAGAAAGCCGATATTGATTCCCTGCTTTTTATGAGATGCTTTTGCGGCTTCAATCAAATTTTGCGAGCGTCCGCTGGTGGAAAGCAAGAAAAGAACATCGCCTTTGCGCAAGTGCGCTTCAACCTGTCGCGCGAAGACGTATTCGAAACCGAAATCATTACTGCAAGCGGTCAGAGTGCTCGTGTCGGTTGTCAGAGCCATCGCGGGCAGCGCAGGGCGCGTTTTGTCTGCGGAAAGGCGGACGACGAGTTCGGTTGCGAGATGCTGAGATTCGGCAGCGCTGCCTCCATTGCCGCAGAAGAAAAGATGGCCACCGCGATGAATTGTGTCCGCACATACATTGGCAATTTTCGCGAGCACGGATGAGCAGCGCTCGCCCAAGAGCGCGTGCATCTCGGCGGTTTCATGAAGTGCGATGTGAAGGTTTTTCGAAAGCTCAGCGTTTTCGGACACGCGTGGCCTCCTTATAGATTTTAAGGTGTAGACAATTCAGGAGAGTCTCCGACCGCTCGCGCCAGAGCGAATCGGGCGATGGTTAATTCATAGCGCGCGCGCAATTCATTGACTCGTGCCATATTAACCTGCAGCTCCGCATCGAGTAGTTCCAATTGAGTACTGAGACCGTTTTCATAGCGCACTTCGGCGATTTCGTAACCTCTCTCTGCCTGTGCAAGATTTTTCTCTTGAACTTCCAGCGCTTTCTGTGCGCGAAGAAGTTCGTTGTGCGCACTCTCGACTTCATTATAGATCGACTGGCGCAAATCCGTTTCCTGATAATCGAGACTGCGTAAATCGCTGCGCACTTCCTGAATCCGAGCCGGAGTAGCAAACCCGTCAAAGAGTGGAATGGAAAGCGTTAATCCGGCAGCGGTACTCCGAGACCAGCTATAATCTCCGAAACCGAAATCGTCCGCTTCCGTCTGCCACGTGACACTTGCCGAGCCATAAAGAGACGGCCAGAAAAGATTGCGCCGTTCGATGGACAGCAGTCTCCTGTTCATCATGCGCTGATGTGTAATCGCTTCAAGGTCCGGTCGCTGTGTGTAAGCGCGTTCAATGATGATATCGAGAGGTTCCGGCAGACCGCGATAGGAATCAAAACTCCCGGTTAGCGTGAGCGAATCTTCCGGAGACAATCCTAAAAGAAGCTGTAATTGCAGCAAGGCGTTCCGGTAGCTATTTTCCGCTTCCAAAACGAGCGGTTCCCAGTTGGCCGCGCCCACCTCAGCGCGAATTTTATCGTACTCGCTGACGGTGCCTTGCTCGTAAAGAAGCTGTGTCCTGTCACGATGTTTCCGCGATTGCTCAAGCGCCTGCCGCTGAACCTGAACCAACTCTCCTGCCAGAACCGCGCCATAATAACCTTGTGCCAGCCCCAATCGCAGGTTCTGCACAGTTTGCGTTTCAATGGTCTTGGTAAGATGAAGGTAGCTCTTCGCAATGCGAAGTGCCAGACCGATTTTCCCTGCGACATAGATGGGCTGCTGAAGCTGAAGGACACCCTGATAGGAGTTATCCAAACCTAATTTAATCGGCTGTACCGAAATTTTACCCGCTTCATCAGGCATGCCGATGAAGAACACAGGGACTTCAAAATTGCGCGTGTATAAACCCACCGCATTCAGTGTGGGCATAGCAGCGCTGTAAGCTTCGCGCACTTTCTGGCGCGATTTGATGACCTCTTCGCGTGAAAGCTGAAGCGCGCGGTTTTGCTCGAGCGCAAGCTGCCACGCATCATTCCAGTCGAGACGATGGGATTCCGCATTCGCCGTCGTGGCGATGAAAAGCAGTCCCAGAAGAATAATGGATTTTGAACGTAGCCGTGATGTCATGTGTATCGATTCCAAACAGTTTTAGCCGCGGATGGAATAGCCTCCATCCACAACGAGCGTATGTCCCACGACGAAATCCGCCAGTGGGCTTACCAAAAAGAGCACAGCATCGGCAATATGTTTCGGCTCTGCCAGTCGTCCGGCAGGCGTGCGGCGGCGTGTCTCGGAAATCATCTCTTCTGCATTTGGGAAATATTTCAGCGCATCCGTTTCGATGGTCGCTGCCGAAACAGCGTTGACATTTATCCCGCGATGAGCAAGCTCCACTGCCAGATGCCGAACGAGAGATTCAATCGCCGCTTTTGATGCCCCAACGGCTGTATAGTAAGGTAAGGCTTGTCCGGCACCCAGACTGGAAATAGCGACAATGCGACCTCCCTTGTATCCCATAGCTTTAGCGGCATGCTGAGCCATGTGAAGAAACGCGGCGGCGTTAATGTCCATCGTCCAGTTAAAATGTCGCGGGGTGATTTCCATCGCCGGTTTCAAAATTCCGGAAGCGGCGTTCGAAATCAGGATGTCGAGATGTCCCCAGACTGTTTGTATTTTATCGAAGATGTGTTTGACATCTTCGGGTTCGGCCACATTGCCTTTGACGATTTCCGCTTTGACGCCGAACGCTTCGATAGCTTCAGCGGTTTCGACAGCGGCGGCGCGATGGCGCAGGTAGTTGACCATGACATTCGCACCCGCCTCTGCGAGGCGCACAGCGATAGCTCGACCGATACCGCGAGAGCCGCCGGTGACAAGAGCGTATTTCCCCTGCAGAGTGCATTTCTGTTTCACATCGGTTATTTCAACAGCCAATGCAATCTCCTTTTATGAAATGATCTGAATGCCCTCGCCTTCGAGGACTCGACCAATAACGGCATAACTTTTAACACCGGCGTTCTTGAGTTGTTTTGATGCTTCCGCCGCTTGGGTTTGAGGAAGCGAAGCTAAAAGTCCGCCGGATGTTTGCGCATCGCAAAGTAAAAGGATATCCGTCTCCGCGAAGTCTTCCGGATACGAAACGTAACCTTCCAGATATTCTCGATTCGCCCACGAGCCTCCGGGGAAGTTGCCTTCTTTCGATAGCGTCACCGCCAATTCAACTATCGGAACCTGCGACATCGAGATTTCGAATTTCACTTTCGAAGCCTTAGACATTTCCGCGCTATGTCCTAAAAGTCCATTACCGGTAATATCCGTACAGGCGTGAACGTCGAACTTGGCAAGAATTTCCGCTGCCGTGCGATTTAATTCAAGCATGATGTCGGTGATTGGCTGAGCTTCTTGCGCATCAATCCTGCCGCTGCGCAGAGCCGTCGTGATAACACCGCTCCCCAGAGGCTTGGTGAGAATAAGCGCGTCGCCGGGCTGTGCTCCGTGATTGGTCCACATCTCATCGGGATTGACGATACCTGTCACCGCCAAACCGTATTTAGGTTCGGCATCATCAATGGTATGACCGCCCGCGATAATTACGCCGGCTTCGCTTGCTTTGTCAACGCCACCGCGAATAACCTCGCGCCAGAGCGAGGAGGGCAGTTTTTTCGGGAAGCAAGCGATATTCAGCGCGAGAAGAGCGCGGCCGTTCATGGCATAGACATCCGACAGCGAATTGGCAGCCGCAATCGCTCCCCACGTGTAGGGATCATCCACGACGGGCGTAAAAAAGTCTACGGTCTGAATAACGGCTTCACCGGAAGGCAAGCGATAAACCGCCGCATCATCGTGTGTGCGGATCCCGACCAGCAAGTTCGGATCCCATGTCGCCAGAACGCTTCCTAAAATTTCGTCCAGCACCGCCGGACTCATTTTAGACGCTCAACCGGCGCAGTGGCTTAGAGTGGTCAGTCGTATGTTTTCTTTCGGGTCCATGTTTTCCAGTGAGATTGGTCGTAACAATATGTGTTGCCTGTCTTCAAGCAGGTAACGTTCTTTTAACGAGTGCTATGGGTATATGTTTCCAGAGTTTGAAGACGAACTTTTCAAGGTTAATGATAAGATATTTTCCGATAAAAACAACCCAAGCGACCTTACATCAATAATATCAAGATGTTTTCCGAAATAGCTGGCGCATATCATCACGAGAGGCATTTTTTGCGTCGTACTTTCGACGGATTCATTTAATCACAATTCAGGATATAACCGGCGGTAAGCGGCGATGTGCTGCAGGACATATTTAACGAACATCCGCGTTTCGCGATAAGGGATGTGTTCGACAAGGACATCCGCATCGCCGCCGAATTCCGCGTCCCAGCTTTGAGCGGCGCTTTCTCCAGCGTTGTAGGCTGCCAGCACAAGAATCGAATCGCCGCAGAATTCTTCGAAGAGTCCTGCAAGGTATGCTGTGCCGAGCGCAACGTTGTAGGTGGGCTCAGTGAGTTTCGCCCGGGAATACGGAGTGTCCATCTGCTGAGCCACTCGTTTCGCGGTTGGCGGCATGAGCTGCATTAGACCGATAGCACCAGCGCCGGAAGCAATCTCCGCATGAAAGCGGCTTTCTTGACAAATGAGACCGAGAACGAAGTGAGAATCGAGCTTCCGAGCTTCGGCTTCGCGTTTGATAATATCGTCGAAGTCAACCGGATAGGCAATGCGCCACAGTCTATCCGGCAGTCGTTTATCCGCCTTGGAAAGATAACGGCGGAGATGATTGCGAATGACAAGCCAAGCCTGCGCATCATCTCCGGTGGCATCAAGAAGTGATGCACGTTTCCACCACAATCCCGGGCTTTCACCGATGTCGCGTTTGACATAAGGCCATTCGCGCAAGGCCAATTTCGGGAGTTTCAAGTGTTCCAGAAGGCAGAGTTTTTCAAGATGTTGGCTATGGATTGAATCTGTTACGCACGAGAAGGTCATTAATGGAGACGCTCCCCAGTCAAGTTCTGAGAGAGTATCTTTCGGCAGTTTTGAAGCAACCCAGAGGCTGTAATAGGAATTCGGAAAGAGGGTACGCGTTCGGTCGAAAAATTCCTGCGCGCGCGCGGGTTTGTTCATTTTTTCAAAGCAGCGACCTCGCCAGTAGAGCGCAGCAGCAGCGTAGTCGGTGTCCTCGCCCAAGTCCCATAGCTGCTCCCATGTGTTCTCGGCTTTGGAAAACTGTGACATATCGAAATAGACCCAGCCGAGCTGCCAGAGAGCATCGCTGAAGGCGGGATGTCCTTCGGCGAGTTTGACGAGTTTTCTGAACTCTGTGCGCGCGCTTTTCAGGTCGCCTGCGTCGGCGTGAAGCACACCTAAAAGTTTCTGAGCGTCAAGTACGCGCGGAAAATTCTTCTGGTGATGGGTCACCATGGTTAAGGACGCAATCGCCAAGTTGTCCAAGCTGCGTAAATATGCCGAGCGTCCGAGGTTATAGAGAACATCATCCGCGTAAACACTGCGAGGGAATTTTCGTTGGTGTTCCTGAAAAATCGCAAGGGCGTCTTTTTGATTGCCTCTGCGAGACAGCAGCGTTCCTTTATAGTAAAGAAGTATCTCTTCAAGTTCGGACGCGCGCGCTCCGGCGGACAGTTCTTCTATCCACAGGACTGCCGTGTTTGAGGCGCTGGCTTCTTGAAGTGCGATAAGCCGATTTTCGATTTCAGCCGCACTGAGTTTACGCGGTTCAAAGCCATAGAGCTGTTTCATCGAGAGACGTTTCAGTTCCGCCTCTTTACCGGCTTCCGTTGTCGGGCCCATTAGTTCCGCTCGATAGAGGCATTCGACGGCGGCTTCGTATTCTTTCAGCAGTATCAGTGCTGAAGCTTTGAGAAGCTCGATTTCCTGACGATATACTCCATCGGGATACCACACACGATAACGATTTGTCAGGCGAATCGTCGAATCGATGTAGCCCTTTTCAAGCGTCAGCGCTGAAAGTCGCCAGAGGCCTTCCTCGGCCAAAGAGGATGTCGTATCCTCGGAAATATCCCAGAAACTCTCTGCGGCGTCGGTGGGTCGTCCCACTTCCAGATAGGCCAGCGCTTTTAGATACGTGCCCCAGTCATTCAGCAATTCCGGAACGCCGAGAGCAATCGCCTCCAGTGCGCCGTCGAAATCGCCCGCGTCAAAGGTGGTTTTAGCTAAGAGGAAATTCGCCTTGCGAGCCAGTTCATCATCCGGATTATTGCTCAAGACGAAAAGCCAATCCCGAGCGCCCGCGCTGTCGCCGGACTGCACTTTCTCGTAGTAGGCGGCAATTTGAAGCGAATCTTCCGTAAATGTCCCTGCGATGGCAGGATGCACGCAGAAGACGAAACAAAGCAGGAGGACGAGCCGAAAAATTCGGGAGATATTCAGTTTTTTCGAAATCAAAAATGGTTGGATGTATTTGAAACAAGAGGTATTTTGCATTTGAATTAGAAAAACATCCGAATTGCGAGAATTAGAAGAGCCAGACCGCCGAAAAAGTTTGCCAAGATACCGAATTTACTTGACAGGAAATTCCCTAACAGCATTCCCAGCATCGCCATGATGCCTGCTGTCAGACCGATAACAATACACGGAAACAGTAATTCGCCGCCGGACATTCCCAGCCATACTCCGACGACAAGCGCATCAATAGAGGTAGCGAAGGATATCGCAATCAAGGACCAGCCTCGCGTGAGGTCTCTCGATTTTGGTGTATGCGTACCTCGAAAACCTCGGATTCCCTCTATAAGCATGTGCAGGGCGATGACTCCGAGAAAGATACCTCCCACGAGTCCGGAAATTCGCCCTACGACTTCCGCAAGCCCGGTTCCTAATCCATAGCCGATAATCGGCATGAGGAACTGAAAGAAGCACGTGTGCCATGCGATGCGAAAAAGTCGCCGCGCCGTGATTCCCTGCATGCCTGCTGTGATAGCTACAGCAAAAGCGTCGCAACCGAGGCTGATGGCAAGAACGGTCAAACCAAGCGTTGTTAGCATGTAGCATAATCTAATACTTACGCCTCACAATTGCAAGAGAAACCCGCTCTTGCCCGCAACGGTGCAGTTATAAAAAATATACTTGTTTTTGTCAAACCTTTTGTTTATCTTAGTGCTAATATGTCATGTCAAAAAACGTAGAATGCATCATGGCAATCCTCCGAACACTCCTTTTTATCCTTCTGATTTCCGCGAGCAGCGTGCTTGCGCAGCAAACCGTCTCCCTCTATGACATTCAGTACACCGATGATCCATCCGGCGATTCACCCTATGCGGGGTCGCGGGTGATTACCGGCGGTATCGTAACGGCTGTCGATTATGGAGGCGTCACAAAATACTTCATCGGTGACGGCGCTGGTGGTCCTTGGCGCGGCCTCCATATCCGAGACGTCGCTGATAGGGGAATCGCTATCGGCGACTCGGTTCGTTTCGAGGGAGAGGTCTATGAATCCGGCAACGAAACGCGCATGAGGAATATTACCTCGACGGGCTATGTCCGTGTCGCAAACGTTCGCGAGATTCCTGCCTCTGCGACCACAACCGGAACACTCGGCGGTGAAAACGGTGAACCCTTCGAAGGAGTCCTTGTGGAATTGTCCTCTGTCACCGTGACGGCAGTTGGGGCGACTTGGACAATCGACGACGGTTCCGGCCCATGCCAAGTTGGCTCCGGATTCGATTACACTTATATACCGACGCAGGGAGATTCCTTGCGCGCTGTCCGGGGTGTGGTCGTCTTTTCTGGTGGAAGCTACAAACTGGAGCCGCGCGGAGGCTTTGATTTTGACTTCTGGTCGAATCAGCCGCCGCTTATCAGCAATGTCCAACAGACACCGGAAAATCCCACCGCTGAACAAGCTGTTATCGTAACAGCTCGGATTTCTGATGAAACGGACGTGGCTGATGCGCAGCTGTTCTACAAGACATCGAACGACGAACAATGGCAAAATATGCCGATGCTCGACGATGGTATGCACGGTGACGGCTACGCTGATGACGGCGTTTATGGAGCGTTGCTTCCGGTTTTCCCCGCATTTGCGGAAGTACAATATTATATTCGAGCTACGGACAACGACGATGCTTCATCGACCAATCCATTAGGAGCGCCGGAAGACTATTACAATTATATCGTCCGTTCGACGACGCTGAGTGTTTTTGATATTCAATACACGCCGGGCCCCGGAGACGCCTCTCCGTTGGATGGAGAACTGGTGACGCTCGAAGAGGTCGTCGTGACAGCGGTTGGTTTCGATGGGAATAACTTTTTCGTCTCGGATCCGACGCCCGGCCCGTGGCGAGGCGTTTATGTCTATGGCAACGGTTCATCGCTGGATTTGGGAGACCGAGTTCGCTTTACCTCCCGTGTTACGGAATATTACGGTCTCACCGAGCTGGGTACCATCAGCGACTTGACCGTACTTTCAAGCGGGGAAGAGCTGCCGCCGCTGCTCATTTGCGCGACGACATTCGGTGATTCCGGCGAGATGTATGAAGGATGTTTCGTGGAAGTCGGTGAAGGTGTCGTCACCAGTGGGCCAGACCTGTATAACCAATTTACGTACCGCGATGCTTGCGGAACTTTCGTTGTGGATCATGATTTCGCTTACGATTATGAAGCGGTTGCCGGTGATAGCGCGCATTTCATGCGAGGCATGGTTACCTACCATGACGCGACCGGTCATAAACTGGACCCGCGCGGCGATTTTGATATCGGAGTCATTGACAAACGCGCGCCCAATCTCCTGCAAGCGACGGCGATTTCTTATCTTCAATTCAATCTTCAGTTCAACGAAGCCCTCGACAGCGCGTCAGCCGTGAATCCGGAGAATTATACACTAAGTGATTTCACGGCTCCCGAAGTTGAGCTGCCATTACGAAGCGCACGGTTATTCTCAAACAAGAAAATCGTCGCGCTGGAACCCTGGGATTCCTTGAAAACCGGCTATACATACACGATATCTGTTCTCGGAATCCGCGATATATCGAATAATGCAATTGATACAGCACAGTCCGTCGATTTCACGGGCTATTCCGAGCGTGCGTATGCGCCTATGGACAGTCTCTATGATTTCTTCGAAATCTACCGGGATTCGACGCTGACCGTGGCCGGTGTTGTGACTTTTGTACAAGATGTCACGACGACCGGAGGCTCACGGCGCATCTCCGCGTATATGCAGGATGCCAGTGGGCGCGGGCTCAATCTCTCCGAAACAGGCCCTGCCGGAGATTTCCCGTTTATTCAACGCGGTAATCTGATTGAAATTACGGGCCTCATCACCGAATACAGCGGTGGATTGCAGATGGGCGGATTTACGGCGGAAGGCGCGATTAAATTGCTCTCCGAAGATATGCCGCTTCCGGAGCCGATTGAATTCGCAACTGGAGACCGGTACATACAACAGAGTATCATTCGGACATCCGTTTCCGGTGTAATGGGTTCCGGGACGTGGTGTCAGGTAACCGGAACGATTTATCGCGTGGATGAAAACGTCGGCGGCGGAACGAACATCATGATTGATGACGGCTCGGGGAATACAACGATTCGTGTTTGGGATGATATGGGATTGACACATGTCACACTCGATGGTGTGACCTATGCGACGCGTGACCTCGTGGGCGTGACCTGTAAAATGGCAGGGCCATCATCATTCTATAACACAGATTTCCAAATGTTGGGAGGCTACGCCGAGGATATTACTCCGGCTCAACCTGTGGGTGTGCCGTCGGCGAAAGCCATGCTCGAAGTCGAAGCCCGACCTTTCGCGCCGGATATGGGGCAGACCATTAAAATTTCCTATAACGCGCCAATGGGTGCTTTTGTAAAGCTCAGGATTTTTAACCTGCGTGGACAAGTCGTTACGACGCTTATCAATAAAACAGCCGTCGGGCCTTATACTATTTCATGGGATGGCCGCAATGAACTGCGCGAATTGGTGCCGCTGGGAACCTACATCGTTCACCTTGAATCCGAAAATCTGGGCAAGAAAACGTCCGAAATGAAGCCGGTTGTCGTAGGGACGCGGCTGAAGTAAGAGACGTTTCCCACCGTGGAAACGACTCGCAAACACCGAGAAATTGGTTATGAAGTTACATGATACCGAGGTATCTTCCTTGAAAGCGCTTGTATTTCTCTTAGGGATTTTCCTTACCGTCATGCCTGTGATGGGGCAGATGATATCGAATCCCATCCCGCCGGTGCCGGAAGCTACCGCTGTCGGCGGTGCTTATACCGCTGTTGCAACGGGTCCGGCGGCTTGCTTCTGGAATCCGTCAGGATTGGCTTACACCAAGGGAACCATAGGCAGTTTTACTTATCATCAACCGTGGGGCATGGCGTTCCTGACGCATCTTTCGGGCGCGGTGACGAGTGAACTTCCTCGCAAAGCGGGCAGCATCGCGATTTCTTATCAGACGCTTGGCACGCGTTATGGCGGCACATCACTTTCGACCGAAGGAGAGTTGGCGCTGTCGCATGGACTACTGCTTCAGGAAGACATCCATACGAATCTCGCTATCGGCTACAGCTTGAAGCTGATTACATGGTCACTGGGGACATCTGTCGCGGGCAATTCAGGTGAAGTGGATTTGGGAAGCGCCGCAACGTTTGGTCTCGATGTAGGCGCAACGGCACAAGTCTGGGATAGGTTGAAGCTTGGAGGAATGGTTCACAATATCAATCATCCTCAACTTGGTTCGGAATGGAAGCGCGACCTGCCGCAGATTTTTTCGGGAGGTCTCGTTTATAGTCCCTATTATGGCGTTAAAACATCGTTCGACATCGAGCGTATTTTAGGAGGGGAAACACAGTTCAAGGGCGGTATCAACGCCACGGTGATTCCTCCGCTCGATTTGCGCTTTGGCGTCTTCACGAATCCGAATGCATTCACTGCCGGTTTCGGAATCCGCTGGCGCGAGCTTGTGCTTGACTATGCGTTTATCTATCATCCGGTTCTTTCGCCGACTCATCAGGTCGGATTGGGATTCAATATCAAACAATCGCTTTCGGAGGTCTGGACCGGAAAATGAGGTGTGTTCTGAAAGTTGGTCTTGTCTGCGCCGTTTTTGTCTCTCTGACGTTTGCGCTGAGCGCCGCCGAGCCGTTTGATCTGAATCAGGCCAGTTTCGAACAGATTAAATCGCTGCCGCTGACGGATGCTCAAGCTCAGGCGATTTATGAGCTGCTGACCTATGAAGGCCCGGTGAAAAGCATCTATGAATTGCGCATGCTGCCGGAGATTGATCAGGAAACACTGCTTCGAATCAAGCCTCTCGTTCGGATTAATCCTCCCACCGACGCCGATGAGCGTCAGGAGCGTATCGATGATGCTTACTATCGTATCGAACGGTTGGGAACGGAAGAGGGAACGAACGTCGGACTGATTGATGAATGGATAGACCGTCTCGCGGAACCGATGAATATCAATGAGGCGACTCTCGATGAACTGATGGATTTGCAGAATGTCTCGCCGGTGGACGCTGTCTCGATTTACAATCAGATTCGAAATTCGGGTGAGTTACGCGGGAGGCGAGACCTCGCCGCCGTGCCGGGATTGTCGCGCTGGGGCTATATGAACGCGCGCAATTACGTTGGCTACGAAGATGTATATCGGGAAAAAGGTTTGCACGGTTACTATTCGTTCCGTTCTTACAACACTCCCTACTTTTATGATGAGGAATTGGCCATTCCCACCGAAGCTCTCATCAATCCGGCTCCGGATATTTCGCACAAGCTTCGTCTCGTCTATGACCAACGCTACAAAGGCGGCGCGATTTTCCATCGCAGTCTCGGCGAACAAACGCTTTATTTGAACTCCGGTGATTTTCGCATTCCGAAAATGAAATGGTTCGCGGGCGTGGAAAAACAGAAGGTCGGGCCTGCGCGTTTGGACCGATTCTACGTGGGCAACTACCAAATTTCCCTTGGGCAGGGTCTGGTACTGGAAAACAGCGATTTCTTCAATCCACGCTATTCCGGTTTCGGTTTCGATAAGCGCATCACAGGGATTGCGCCGGATTTGTCGCGGACGCACGAGTATGCTCTCACCGGCGCAGCCGCCGAAGGAACGTGGGATAAATTTCACGGCGTTGCTTTCTGGTCGTACGGCAAGAAAGATGCGATTCTGAATCCGGATGGTTCGATGAATCGCATGATTATTCTTTCGCCGCGCCTCGATTATGACATCTATCCTACGTCGCAAATCGTTGGCAACGGCGATACCGTGCAGATACCCGCTTTTGAAGGCACTCAGAGCATGCTGAATGCTGTCACTGAAATCGGCTACGGAGGGAATATCCAGTATCGGCCGTGGCCCGGCGGTTATGTGGGACTGACGTTTACCGAATTCCTCTATGACAGACCGATTAAACCGGATTTCGGCGAATCGTATCAATTCGCCGCTGTGACAGCCGCAGGTGAAGATACCATCGTCGAGATTCATCCGGTGATTCACCCGCAGGAGGTGGATGAAATCGCCGATACGCGAGTGAACAGCGAAATTCTTGGAGGCTATCGCTCGACTGCGACATCTCCGTTGTGGAGTGGCGCACAGGGCGCGCGGCGGATTCACGGTTTTGAGGCGGGGACGGTTATCGGGAATACATCTTTGCAGGTTGAATATGCCGAGCTTCAAGATGACGGTTCCGTTGTCAAACTCGGCGATGACCCAAAGGCATTAGTCGCGCTGGCGTGGATGCAGTGGAACAGCCTGCATGTTCTGGCCGCTTACCGCAATTATAATGTGGATTACGATAATCCTTATAATCGCGGTTTTTCCAATTACCATCGCTACAAAGGCACGACTTATGAAGACGAGTATTATTTGCGGGAACCTGTTTTCGCGCAGCTCGAACGCAATTCGCCCGTGCCTCAATCCGAAGAAGGCATCTATCTCGAAACACGCTATCAGGTCTCGCGGCCTTTGGTATTGGTCGGAGAGCTCGACAATTGGCAGCGCAAAGCCGACGCCGCCGATTATTATCGCTGGGTAGCTAAAATTACTTACCAGCCGATTTGGCCGGTTGTCATTCGCATTCGGCAGAAATTGCAGGGGCGCAGCGCGTTCTACTGGAAGTCACCGACAGGATTCCAGAGTTACGAAAGTCGGTTGATGGGAAGTTTGCGACTTTCCCGTTACGACGGTCTCGATTTGATTTACGCCACGGGCTACACACGCTTCTCGCCACGGCCGCGTTTGATTGATGAAGTCGATCCGACCGGCGAACATCCTTTAGATGGTCAAGCCGAATCACCATCGGAAGCAATAGGTTTGCAGCTAAATCATTATTTCTCACCGAATCTGCGGTTGCGGACAGCATGGATTTTCTATAACGGTTTCTTCTGGAATTTCGAGGACACCGATTTCGTCGTTCTTGACGGGCAAGCATCGCGTTGGTGGATTGCCATCACGAACCGCGTCTCCGACCATCTGACGCTTCGCATGAAACTAACCGGCGAGAACAGCTATCCCAAGACCTTCGTGCAAGCCCGCAGCAGCAACGAATATCCTGATCCCGTTGAAGGACAATTCTTCGGCGGCGACAACGTCCAAACCACCACCTTCAGCTTCCGCGTGCAGATCGATTATTTCTTCTAAGATTCTGCAATTTCGTCTATCTTCGTATAATGGCTATAATGCCTCGGTTTCAAGCCGGGGCTTTTTGTATCTGCTTATCACTGACCTTGCATTTCAACTGTGTTTTTGGTAAATTACACTTTGATATAGAGTAAGGAGAGTCGTTCTGCCTCGACTAAAGAAAAGCCTCGGTCAATGTTTTCTGACGGATGAAATTACCGCGCGGCGGATTGTAGATGCGCTGGAAATTCGGCCGGGCGATGTCGTCGTCGAAATCGGTCCGGGCGGCGGGATACTGACGCGCTACCTTGCCGCAACGTCCGCGAAAATCACCGCCGTTGAAATAGACGCGCGGCTGCTGCCGAAATTAGAACAATCACTTTCCAAATTCGATAATGTAAAACTCCAGCACGCCGATTTTCTCGAAGCGAATTTAGCGGATATTATCGAGGAAGGCCCGGCGAAAGTCGTCGGGAATCTGCCGTATCATCTTGTATCGGAAATTCTCTTCAAGCTTTTTCGGCACGCGAAGGCTGCTCGTGATGATGACCAAATGCCGTGGGTGGAGCGCGCTGTTTTGATGATGCAAAAGGAAGTTGCGCGGCGCGTTGTCGCATCCGAAGGCAACAAGACGTACGGAATCTTAAGCATTTTCTGCCAGCTTGAAGCGCAGGTGGAGTCGCTGTTTGAAGTTCCCGCGGCATGTTTTTCGCCGAAGCCGAAAGTGGACGGCAACGTCGTGAAGCTTCTTCCCTATAAAAAGCCAGCAATTTATCCACAGAATTGGCAAGTGCTGGAACGAATTGTGCGCTGGTGTTTTCATCAGCGGCGTAAGATGTTGCGTTCAACGTTGTCGAATCTTGCAGGAGTGCATCCGTTTTGGCAGGAAGCGGCGTTCGATTTTCGCCGCCGCCCGGAAGAACTTTCGCCCGGCGAATGGGTCAATCTCGCCGATACCATCTGGCAATGCCAGCAGAGAAAAGAACAATCATCACATGGCACACCTGATTCGCGATGAAGGAATTATTCTGCACAGCCTGCGGCATGGCGAGACGTCGCGCATCGTGCGTGTGTTGCTGCGCGAGCGCGGCAAAATCAGCATGATTTCGAAAGGCGCGCGTTCGAAAAAGGGAGGCGTCGGCGCGGCGCTCGAACCTTTTAGTAATTGCGAATTTCTTTATTATGACAAAGAATCGCGCGATGTGCAGCTCTTAAAGGAAGTAAGCATTTTAAATGCTCACGAGGGACTGCGAAAGAATCTGGAGCATCTGACAATCGCATCGGCGTTAGTAGAACTGTGCCACATGACATTGAAAGAGCATGACCCGCATCCCGAAATCTATAATGCTCTCGAAACATCGCTAACGTCTCTTGACGCAGCGCCAAAGAATCCGATTCCGTTTTTATGGAAATTCGAGCTTCGGCTTTTCGCGGCTTTGGGATTTGAGCTTTCGCTGAGGACGTGCGGCGGTTGCGACAAGGAATTAAAACCTCCTTTCGATGGCCCGGTGAAATTCAGCTATGAAGATGGATGTTTTTTCGAGCCGAAATGCACATCGGGTTCCAAGTCGGACGGGAGTTTATCTGCGGTAGCGTTTGCGACGTTGCTGTACATTGCTCAGCATCCAGCGACTGCGATTGGGAATGTAACGTTTCCTCCGAAGAGACGCGGCGAGTTGCAAAATTTCCTAAGTAAATACCTTAGCTACCATCTTCCTGTGCGAGGACATTTGAAATCACTGGAAGCTCTCCGGTGGAGTGAAGAAGAAGCATGAGCATTAAAATAGTTTGAAAATACGGAAAGCAAAAAATCTATGGCAAAGAAGAAAGACAGTGTGATTGACAAAGTTGTGTCGCTGTGCAAGCGGCGCGGATTTGTTTTCCAGTCGTCGGAAATTTATGGAGGACTGGGTTCGTGTTGGGATTATGGCCCGTATGGCATTGAACTCAAGAATAATTTGCAGGATTTCTGGTGGCGGGAAATGACGCAGCTTCACGACAACATCGTGGGTATCGACGCGGCGATTTTGATGCACCCGCGTGTTTGGGAAGCGTCGGGGCATGTGTCGGGTTTCGTGGATCCGCTGGTGGATTGTAAGCAATGCAAAGCCCGGTTTAAAGCGCAGGATCTTATCGGCGGTTGGCGCGAGAAAGAAAAACTCGGCGCTCTCGCTGACGGCGACATTCCTCCCGAATCCGAAGGTGATTTGAAAACGCTGAAACTTGTTCGATGGGGAGAAGCTGTTTGCCCGAATTGCGGCACACGGAGCTCGCTTACCGAACCTCGCCTGTTCAATCTGATGTTTAAAACGTTCATGGGTCCGGTCGAAGAAGCGGCGAGTGTGACGTATCTGCGACCGGAAACCGCGCAGGGAATTTATGTCAATTACCTGAATGTGATGAACACCGCTCGACTGAAAATTCCTTTCGGGATTGCGCAGGTGGGCAAGGCGTTTCGCAATGAAATTACGCCGGGGAATTTTATTTTTCGCACGCGCGAATTTGAACAGATGGAGATGCAGTTCTTCGTGAAACCCGGCGATGATGAAGCATGGCTTGAAAAATGGCGCGACGAGCGTTTCAATTTCTACCTAAAACTTGGAGTCAAGAAAGAGAAACTCCGGATTCACAAGCATGCGGAAAAAGAACTGGCGCATTACGCGAAAGCCGCTTATGACATCGAATATGAATTTCCTTTCGGCTGGCAGGAACTCGAAGGCATTCACAATCGAACCGATTTTGATTTGAAACGGCACATAGAATTCTCCGGTAAGGATTTGACGTATTTCGTCGAGCAGACGCGCGAAAAATTCGTTCC
>CAZADO010000180.1:0-5139 GCA_964483885.1 uncultured Alphaproteobacteria bacterium
GAACAACCACCAGCTATATCCTGGACTGTTATGTTGTATGGCGCCGGCAATAATAATCTGGACGTATCGAATAATAACACATCTTACATCATTCAAGATGTGCAGGATATGGAAAAGGTCGGCAGTCAAGGAGGTATGGAAATCATCGCGATGGTCGCGTCGGAACGCACCGGCGGGCAGGCGAAATACTACCATGTCGAATACTACCCAAGCGAGAATCCGGATCACCTTAGTTCGACCATTCTCGCAGACAAAGGCTCCAAGGATATGTCTGATCCGGCCACGCTCACGGAGTTCCTCGACTACTGCAAAACCAACTATCCCGCTTCAAAGTATCTATTGGTCATTGATGATCATGGAGCAGGCTGGCCGGGAAGCTGCACCGACGAATTGAATGGCGGTGGCGGCGAACTGACAATGCCGGAACTCAAAAATGCGATCGCTCAATCGGAGTTAGGCAGAGTTGATGTTGTCACCTTCCACGCCTGTTTGATGGCGATGGTGGAAGTGGGTTATGAGATTCGGGCTGTCGCGGATTATATGACCGCCTGCCAATTCACAATGCCCATGGAAAATATTCTGGGTTCCGATATCTGGTTGGGCTGGCTCAAAGACAATGTGAATGCAACACCGTTTGATTTGGCGCACAAAATCGCCGAATCCGTTCCCGAGCGAGCGGAATTCAAGCAAAAGACCAGTCACTACGCGATGATTAATCTCGCTGAAATGACCACCATCGGCTCAAAAATCGGAAATTTCGGAAATATTCTTGTCAGTGAAGGCGCCGCTCACTGGGATGAAGTGGTACATGCATGGGGAGAAACGCATTTTACGCAGTATGATAATCTGGCATATGTTGACTTGCGTGAGTTCGCCAACAAGATTAAACTGGAACCCAACCTTTCACAAAATAATCTTATCAACACTCAAGCTAATGACATCATTGCTTCCGTGAACAATGCTGTTCCCTACACGCGTGTCTATGTCAAACCGGGAGATCCCAATGTTCCGCGCGGCGGACTTAACATTCACTTCCCTTATCAATTGCAGGACTTTGACTCCGCGCATTATGTAACTCTCGAATTCAGAGCAACCAACTGGCATGCCTTCTTATCGACATTCCTGCGCAATTCGGGCACAGGATCGGGTCCAGGATGTCCGACGACTTGCGCTGAGGCGGCCGTGATTCAAGTGGGAGAAGCTATTACCGAATGTCAGTTTTCTGAAGGGGAAACCCAACACTGGGGCCGCATCACCCTTAATCCGGGAAATTATCGCTTTCAGCTCGGCGACTTCCCTGCGGGAGCGGATTACGACTTGTACACCTTCATGCAGTGCGCTGATTATCCCAATAATCCCACCGGCTGCAGTGGAACAGCTGTCGGGCCTGAAGATTTCGGCTGCGACGTAACAGGAGGTGCCATTGAGGTCTTTGTCTTGGTTAACGCCTATCAGGCACCTTATGGCGGTTACACTCTGTTGATTACACAGACAGGGATAACAGATTTAGATAATCCGACAATCGTCGGAACACGATAAGGTATTCCGTGACCTGAAATCTCTGATAGATTTTCTTTTTGAAACACCTCCGGTTCGAGAAACCGGGGGTGTTTCTTGTTTTCCGGGCGCGCAATGCGCGTTCCCGGCTGGATTTTTTAAGGATACCTCCCTTTGTCCTCCCGTAAACGGGAGGAAAAGAGAGGAGTTGACTTTGTGCGATTTCCGTCGTAAATTTATATTTTTACTCATGATGAAACAGGCTATCCTGCTGTTGCGACTATAGTTCCGAATCATAGAATAACCATGCATCTGCTTATCTTCGATATTGACGGCACGCTGGCGACATTCGCCGGAATAACGCGCATCGCGTTTAATCAAACGTTCGAGCATTTATTCGGACAGCAGGGCCCGTGGGGACAGGTGCTTCCACACGGAAAAACCGACCGCGCGATTCTGCGCGAATGCCTTGAGGTGGTTAAAGTCAACGGCAATTTTGATGCGATGTTTTCGAAATTTCTCGATATCTATTTGCACAATCTCAAGGCCGCCCTTCAAAATGCCGACAAACCGAAACTCATGCCCGGCGTGCGCGAGCTTCTTGAAAGGCTGGCACCAAGTAGAACAGTTCGCCTTGCTCTCGGAACCGGAAATATCGAAAGAGCTGCCCGTATGAAATTGCGCCATTTGAATGTGGAGTCCTTTTTCCCCGTCGGTGGTTTTGGTGAATTCACCGATGAACGCAGCGACTTGCTCGCCGACGCGGTTGAAAACGCCACGCGCTACTTCCATTGCACATTTCCACCGGAAAACACATGGGTAATCGGGGATACGACTTACGACATTGAAGGCGCTCAAGCGCTGGGATTGCGCGCATTAGCGGTCGCGACAGGTGGCTTATTCTCATCAGACGATTTACGCCACGCCAAACCTGATTTACTTTTCGAAGATTTATCTGATACCGAGCGCGTTATCGAATCTCTGAATCTTTCAGACTGACTCAATCCCATGTTAGAAAACACGTTCTGTCATATTCCGAGAGTGTCGCTGCGTACGGAAGAAAAATTGTGGTCGGCGGGTATTCATAAATGGGACACGGTTCTGAACTCTGAAGCGATTCCTGTAGCGCGCGTTAAAAAAGAAACGCTGCAGCGGCATCTTGATGATTCGATTTCGAATCTGCAACTCGGCAATCCATACTATTTCGCAAACCTCTTGCCGACGGGATTGCACTGGAGACTTTTCCCTGAATTCCGCGACAACATCGCCTATATCGACATCGAAACCACAGGTTTGAGCGGATGGGAAGATAAAATAACGTCCATTGCGCTCTATGATGGGAAAATCATCCGCACATACGTCCAAGGGTACAACCTGCAGGATTTCAAACGGGATATTCAACACTACGATATTCTGGTCACCTATAACGGCAAATGCTTCGATGTGCCTTTTCTGCGCGATGCGATGAAAATGAGACTGGATCAAGTTCAAATCGATTTGCGCTATGTACTGCACGGACTTGGATTTTCCGGCGGACTGAAAGCTTGTGAAAAGCAGCTTGGCATCTCCCGCGGCGATCTCGACGGCATCGACGGCTATATGGCAGTGCTGCTCTGGCATGATTATAAAATCCATCGGAATTCGCGGGCGCTTGAAACACTGGTCAGCTACAATATTCAAGACGTGCTGAGTCTGGAGATTCTGCTTGTGAAAGCCTACAACCTGAAGCTGAAAGAAACGCCGTTCGCTCGAATGCGCAGACTGCCGCGGCCTGTCACACCTGAAAATCCTTACCAGCCCGACCGCGAAACCGTGAACCGCCTGAGGCACGAATTCGCGCGGCACTTCGAGCCGTAGAAATGGAGGAACATATCATGAAACTTGCCGGTAAAAAAATCGCTGTTCTTATCGAAGCAGCTTATCAGGATATGGAAGCGTGGTATCCGATTTTCCGTCTGCGCGAAGAAGGAGCTGTCGTCTTAGCGATTGGGACAGGCTCCAGCCCGACATATGAAGGCAAATACGGCTACCCGATTACGGTGGATTACAGCGCGGATCAAGTGAATGCAGACGACTTCGACGGCGTCGTGATTCCCGGCGGCTGGGCTCCGGATAGATTGCGGCAATACCAAACCGTGCTCGATTTCGTGCGCGAGATTTTCGAAGCCGAAAAACCTGTCGCGGCGATTTGTCATGGCGGCTGGGTATTGGCCAGCGCGGGGCTTGTGCGCGGCAAACATCTGACCAGTTTCATCGCTATCAAAGACGATTTGAAAAACGCCGGTGCTGACTGGGAAGATAAAGAAGTCATCGTGGACGGCAACCTTGTCACATCGCGCCGTCCGGGAGATTTACCGGCTTTTATGCGCGAGTTCATTCAGCTTTTTGAATAAACAAGCGCACTGCCGTGCAGCACTACAAAACATAAATCCGCCGAGCTGGGTTCAGCGCACGTTTCCGTAAACCAAACGTTGAAGCCAACGCGCGTAACCCGGCCGGAATACCGTTAGATTAATATCATGGACAAGCACGACGCTGCGGAAACGCTTCGATTTTATGCGACACTGTTGGAACTGACGGATGACACACCGTTCAGAGCGCGCGCGTATGCCGGAGCAGCCCGCTCGCTGGAAACACTCGATGAGCCATGGGAAGAACTCGCCCGTTCAGGCCGTATCGCTGAAATTCGGGGCATCGGAAAGGGACTTGCCGCGGCTTTGAAACAATTTGCAGAAACGCAGGCCTTTCCGGAGTTGGATGAGTTGCATGCGCAGGTTCCCGATGGCGTGCTTGATTTGCTTCGCGTTCCCGGACTCGGCACGAAAAAAGCGCGTGCACTTTGGCAGCAGCTTCACATTACAAGCTTAGGACAACTTGAATTCGCCTGCCGTGTCAATCGCCTGATGGACTTGCCCGGTTTCGGCTTGAAAACACAGCAGAAATTTCTTGAAGGCATCGCATTTATCCGCGCTACCGAAGGTCGCCATCTGCGCCACCACGCGCTCGCAGCGGCGGCGACTTTGGGAAAAAAATTAACCGGCCTCAGCGGCGTGGAAAAAGTTACTTTCGCCGGAAGCATGCGTCGCGGCAATGAAACGGTTGGTGATTTGGATGTTCTTGTTCAGGCGAATGCGAATAGACATGCTGAATTGCAAAAACAAATTTCGAAGCTGTTTCATATCGAGAAATCCAATAAAGATGACATCTTTCGAGGGCGAACAACAGAAGGATTCGAAGTCGAGCTGTCGCTGCACGACGCGGCTTCATTACCGATAGCCTTACTCTTTGCCACAGGTTCCAAAGCACATCTGACGGAACTTACGCGAATCGCAAAGAAGCGCGGTCTCGCTCTTACGAATGAAAACCTGAAAGGACGTATTTCGTCGGAAGGAGATGCTTACCGTTCGCTTGGAATGGCTCCGATTCCGCCGGAGCTGCGTGAAGGGCGCGGCGAAATTGCACGCGCGAGCGAAACTCCTTTTCCCGAAGCAATTACATCGGAAGATTTGCGCGGCATTCTGCATGTTCATACTACCGCCAGCGATGGCCGGTCAACGCTGAAAGAATTGGCTCTCGCCGCACAGGAAAACGGCTTTCAATACCTCGGGATAGCTGACCATTCGCAATCGGCGGCTTATGCCG
>CAZADO010000181.1:0-3111 GCA_964483885.1 uncultured Alphaproteobacteria bacterium
GTTGAAGCGAACCTACTCGCCTGTCGCGCGAAGAACGTCGCCGGGCAGGCGTTTAATATCGCTTGCGGAGAGCGTTTCTCTTTGCTTGATCTTTTGCGAGAATTGCAGGCGATTCTTGGGACAAAAATTCAGCCGAGATTCGAGGCGGCACGACCGGGAGATGTTCTCCATTCACAAGCAGACATTCGAAAAATCAAGAGTGCAATGAATTTCGAAGTGGTCACGGATTTTCGCAAGGGATTGGAAGCAACCGTTAAGTATTTTATGGAGGATGCTCGATGAAAGTCCCCATGCTCGATCTGAAAGCTCAATTTGCCGGGATAAAAGAGGATGTTTTGGCGGCAGTTCATGAGGTGTTCGAGGATCAGTGGTTTATCTTGGGTCCTCGAGTAAAATCACTGGAAGAAAAGATCGCCGCACTCTCCCATGTTCGTCATGGTGTCGGCGTTTCTTCCGGCACAGACGCACTTTTAGTGGCTCTGATGGCAGCGGGAGTTAGGCCCGGTGATGAAGTTGTAACCACTCCTTATACGTTTTTCTCGACGGTCAGTTCGATTGTCCGCTTGGGAGCAAAACCGGTATTAGCTGATATCGAGTCGGACACGTTTAACATCGATCCGAAGAAAGCAGCGTCTGCATGTACGAATAAAACACGCGTTCTCTTGCCCGTTCATCTCTTCGGCCACCTGATAGATGGAAAAGAATTTCGCTCAATTGCCGCAGAGAAGAACGTACTTTTAATTGAAGATGCCGCTCAGGCTGTCGGTGCGCGAGGAGGCGGTTTTGGCGCAGGAGAAATCGGCACGATGGCTTGCTACTCGTTCTATCCCACAAAGAATTTAGGCGGGATAGGAGATGGAGGAATGGTGGTGACAGATGAGGAGGATATCGCTGCTCGACTTCGAGTGCTTCGAGTGCATGGAGGACGTGATAAATATATCCATTCTCATGTCGGCATAAACGGTCGCTTGGATGAGCTGCAAGCAGCGGTGCTTCTTGTGAAATTGCCTTACCTTGAGCGATGGAATGAAAGACGTCGGGCGATTGCTTCACGTTATAAGGAAGTTTTCGCGGGATTGCCGATGACGCTTCCTATAGAGCGTCTCGGATTTTATCATACCTATCATCAATTTGTTATACGGCTTTCGGACAGAGATCGTCTGCAGCAATACCTGAAGGATCATGGAATCGGCAACGATATTTATTATCCGATTCCACTGCATCTGCAGGAATGCTTCAACGATTTAGGATATAAAAAAGGAGATTTCCCGATTGCGGAGAAATGCGCGAGTGAGGCGCTGGCACTTCCCGCCTATCCGGAACTTTCCGAAAAAGCGCAAGACGAAGTTATTGCTCGAATTCATGCATTCTTTGGAAAAGCACAGGTTTGATGGATTAGCATAGTATGGCAGGAATTCCTTTACAATCCCGTTGGATCGGACTACTTTCACTGGTTGTGGATGTCTTTTTGACGGCTATTGCTTTTGTCGTTTCTTTCGGACTCCGAGCTCAGATACGAACATTCTACCTTTTTGGTGTAGCTTTGGATGTTCGGGATTATCTAAGCTCATTTCTGATAATTGTCCTTGTCTGGGTACTCATTTTTAACCTGCAAAAAGCCTATTCGCCTCATCGAAGTCTGTCCTTTATTTTTGATTTGAAATGCGTTTTGCAAACGGTCTTCTTCGGAATGGTAGCATTTTTTGCGTTAAGCTACCTTTTGAGAATAGAACTTCCTCCGCGAAGTATATCCATATTATTCGTTTCTATCAATATTCCGTTGCTGCTTGCGGGGAAGATATTTTTCTATTTCTTACGGCGTTATTTCAGGGCATCCGGGAAATTCACGCGCACTGTTTTGGTGGTCGGAGCGGGAGAAAAAGCCGCTCGCTATATGGAGTCTTTAAGGAAGCATTCCGATTGGGGTTTGGATTTAATCGGATTTGTGGATAGTGATCTTGACAGAGTTTGTGAAGACTATTACGGTGCTCCTGTATTGGGGGGACCGAAAGATTTACCGGAAATCTTGCACCGTCACGCGATTGATGAAGTTGTTTTTGCGGTTCCGATGAGGGAGTTGGAAGAATGTGTGGACATGCTTGCACTCTGCGAGCAAGAGGGAGTTCGTACCCTGATTATTTCCGATTTTTTCAGCGGGCTCATCGCGCGAGTCGAAAGCGAAATCATTCATGGCATTCCAATCCTTATTTATTCGACAACTCCGCTCAAAGTATGGCAGCAATTGATTAAGCGGATTTTTGATATCCTTGTTTCCGGTATCATGCTGATTCTGCTTCTCCCGCTTTTTATCTTTATCGCGGTCGCCATTAAACTGACATCGAAGGGACCGGTGATTTACCGCTCGAAACGCGTAGGTATGAATAAGAAAACATTTAACTTCTATAAGTTCCGGACGATGATTGTCGGTGCGGAGCAATTGAAAGAACGGTTGATGGATCAGAATGTGATGCAGAAAGTCGTTTTCAAAGTGAAAGATGATCCCCGCATCACATCTATTGGAAAGTTTCTGCGCAAATTTAGTTTGGATGAACTTCCACAGCTCTGGAGTGTTTTTCGGGGAGATATGGCGATAGTGGGACCGCGACCTCCACTGGTATCTGAATTGGATAAATTCGAAAGTTGGCATCGAAGGAAACTTTCCGTGAAGCCGGGATTGACTTGTTTATGGCAGATTTCAGGCCGTTCGGAAATCACCGATTTCGATGAGTGGGTGCGTTTGGATCTGCAATATATCGACAATTGGTCTCTCTGGCTGGATTTCAAAGTCTTCTTCAAAACAATTCCCGTTGTTCTCTTGGGCAAAGGAGCCGAATAGAGCGGCTTAGCAAAACGTATGAGAATTCTCGTCACCGGAGGAGCTGGATTTATCGGCTCGCATGTTGCGGATGCTTTTCTCGAACAGGGTCATGCTGTCGCTGTTTTAGATAATCTCTCGACTGGATTTCGCCGGAACATTCCTAAAGAGGCGCGTTTTTTCGAGCAGAACATCTTATACAAGGAAGGTGTCACTCGCTGCTTCAAAGAATTCCGGCCGGAGATTATTTGTCACCATGCGGCTCAGATGGATGTTCGCTTCTCGATTGAAGAACC
>CAZADO010000182.1:0-6191 GCA_964483885.1 uncultured Alphaproteobacteria bacterium
CTGTTTAGCGTGTAGTAAGGCTGTTCCACAGGAATCAGGTTAACGGTCATCGCGTCAAGATACGGCTCGAAGTAAACCGTTCCATCTTCCCATAGACCATGCGACGGCACGTAGATTCGAGTCTGATTCGTTTCGGATGTGAGCCAGCCGTTCGAGCCACCGAGGTTGTCTGTCTGATGAATATCCATGAAGTATCTGCTGATCATCATATGGCCGGTTTCTTCGTCGTAGATCGACGTGAATACCGTTAGCGTTCCATCGGTGTTGTAGATTCGGCAAGGACTCGTCCGGTCAGGATCAAGCAATCCCGCATAGTGGAAAGGATCATTCTCGACCGGATTCACACAAACCAGCTCGTGATCCGTGAAGCAAACCTCACTGTGATCTTCAAGAACACTGAAGACCCAAGGTACCTGACCTTCCATCACCGGCACTTGAACCCAATCATAGGCCCAGACGACCGGTTCCGGAGAATCCGTTACATCATCAAAGGCAAAGACCGCTGGTTCCGGATCATCATTTCCGGATACATCCGTCGCGATAGCGCGGAAGATTGCGCCTGCTGGGATGACGTCGAATTCGAGCTGGACGCTCCAGATATGATACTGGTAGCAGGCCAGACAGAATTGTTCACCCGCTTGATCTTCACCCAATGCAATCCACGTCTCGCCTTGATCAATCGAATACTGGAAGCGGACGTAGTCTGTAGTATTTTCGTCACAATCATCGGTGATTGCCCAGAGCATGTCCGGACAAGCATAATCGTCATCGCGATCGTAACCGACGATTAAGGCACGCTGATAAAGCGCGTCAACGATGTTAATGGTTATAGTTGTGGTAGCGCAGTTACCTGCCCAATCCGTCGCTATAGCTTGGAGCTCATACACACCGAAGCTAAGACCGCCGGTATTCCACGTTACGCTCCACGTCGGTCCGGTTGTCGGGCAACCGAGATAGAGCCAGCTGTTATCACCTTCAGCACGATAGTAAACGCAGACAGAAGCAATTCCGGAATCGCCATCGACCCAAGAATTACCGCCATCGGCGAAGACATCATATGCTGTAACGGCAATATTCACCACTTCACCCTTCGGGATTTCCATGCCTTGAGGCGTTAGGTCGCCATTGATATTGGTGATATTGACACTCGGGTCGCAGTTATCCATGTGTACCGAATCGGCAAAGATGACGTAGTTCCGGTTCGGTGTCGGGACTGACCTATCCCAAGTGACAGCGCGGAGGCTGATGAGGTTGCAATCTTCGTTGAAAGCTTCCCACTGATAGGCCCATTTATCGGTCGCCTCATCCCAAATAGCACGGCCAATCGGGTTGTAAAGCGGGTCAAGATCAGGATCTGCTGTCCGCTTCCACTCGAACCACACCGTGTCAATCATATCGTCAGATGGCGGCGGGAATTCAACGATGATATCATCCGGAATTAACGCGCCTCCTGTTAAGACTGCACCGGCGATCTGCTCGTAGATATCAGCAAGATCCGAAGCATCTGGAGCGTGGAAGTACAATCCGCCCGTTTCATCGGCAATCTTCTGCAGACTATCTTCTTGCACTCCCGCGCCCAATCCAATCGTGTACACAGTGGCATTCGCGGCATTGGCACAAGCAACAGCCTGAGTAGCCATCGTATTCGTGCCGCCATTATCTCCACCATCGGTCATTACAACCATCACCCTTCGCAGGTTTTCAGGCTGGATTAGCACAGACGTCGAGCAGATAGCATCATACAACCAGGTTGCTCCTTCGCTCGATGTAAACGCTACATCAATGGCCGCATCCAACGCATTCAGATCAGATGTGAAGTCTTGCGGGACTTCGATACCTGCTGCGAATTTAATGATGGCACCGCGATCACCAATCTGCATGTAATTCACGAAGAGATGGGCTGCTTGTTCCATCGCATCGATATCCGAGTATGCCATTGAGCCGGAATAATCCATTACAAATCCGACCGAAGCGTTTCGTGCTGTCGCTTCACCGCATGCACCTCCTAAGATGTCATGCGATACAGGAGTGTGATCGCCAAGACTCAGTACGAGGCTGTGGTCGATCACCACATCACGGTAGTCGTAACCAATCGTGACAAGCCCACCGCCAAGATCAGCCGATCCAATCGCACCGACTTCACCCGGTCCTTCCGCCAGAGCGGTTACATCCCACGGACAAGCGGCATTGGTCACAACCGTATCGCCGATGGTAACCGGTACCGTGCAAATAGTCGTTGTGTCGCCGCCGCGTATCCAAACGAACCTCACATAATCAAGGTTCGGTTCGAAGTGAGCTACGAGCTCAACATCAGTACCATGCACGTGCGGAACCGTTGCCGCATCCTGCCCACCAATCGTGAACAGGGTGATGCGCGCGTCGGTATCGGTAATTTCCGCTGACCAATCAACGATGTAGTTGCCCTGATGATCCAGTGAATCTGTCAGGTAAACAAGGTCTGTTGCAACTGCCGCGAAATCGTACGTCCATCCCACCACGGCTGTCGTCGGGACAATCCAGTGGAAGGTGTACGGCCAAGCGGTTTCCGTTCCGATCAGCGTCCATGCTGTCGGATTACCGCCCGATTCGCGATAGTAGAGTGCGACATTCCTGAGTCCGAAGTTGTCATTGCCTTCGACATAGAAGATGGCTTCCGTACCGCGCTCAAGCGCGTATGTGGTCATACCTTCTTGTTCGACATGGTCAATGAATGCATTCGGTTTCTGGTTATCAATACACACGGTACGCGTATGCTGCGGCGGAATTCCAGCCGCAGGATTACCGTCCATATTATAGACATCATCCTCGGCAAACGCGCCAACAACGTACGTACCATTCAAGAGTTCTGTATTCCAGTAGCCTTCGACCGGTGCAAACGGCGGCAGCAGGCTGTCGCCTTCTACGCGTTCGATTTCCGTAAACGGACCGGTCTGGCCAAATTCACGTGTTCCAAAGGTTACGGCGACAACATCCGGATCAGCCACAAACGCCTGCATCTGCACGTTGCCTGTCAGGAAGATCACCGACGAATCCGGCGTTTGATCAGGCATCAGCATCAGGTCGTAGGCAACCGGAGCGGTGTAATCCACAACCTTGAAGCGCTTGACGAAGCCGCGAGCAATCAGGTCTGCCCACTTCTCTTCGTAGGTCATGCCTGCGCCATAATTCAGGAACCGATCCCACGTCATGACATTGCCGAGCCTGTCGTTCGCCAGAATAGCGATATCATACCAGACACCCGGCTGAGGATAAGGACACGGACCGATGGAGCCATCCCAGAAGTTGACAGAACGCATGGAGAACGGTGCGGTCGAATCGTCACCGATAACACACCACGAAGAGTCTCCAAGCGGATAATCCGTTGCACGCTTCATCCACCATTGCGCGCCGTAGGTGTCCCAAGGCGTCAGAGGATCTGGACAGGCACCCAGCGTCAAGATGCTGAAGCGTTCCGCGCTGTCCGGAATCTGTACTTCATCCCAGTTCTCGCAGTAAACCGTGTCAACATTGACGCCTTCGTACCACACGAAGACCTTCGCCATCGGCGGCGTGGCATCAATATGTACGGTGTAAACGACCGGTTCTGTTTCGATATTCGCACAGAGGTCTTCACCCCATGTACGGACATAAACATCACCGTCGATTCCGGAAATATCCCAGAGCATCGACCACAAAATCGGATGATCCGTATCACACCACCATGGTATCGGCGGAGTCATTTCGGTGCACTCCGGCGGATTCGCGCCTTCGAAGTCTGTTCCGAGTTCATCCCACGTAATACCATCAAAGCTCATTTCAAACACGACACGTTCGAGGGAACCGTCACCAACCTGGCTGAAGGCATGCAGGAAGACATCCACATCCGTTCCACCGATGATGGTAACTTCATGTGTCTGCTGGTTAATGACCACATCCGTTCGCGGATCATCTTCCGTGCCGACACCCCAGATATGTGTTACAGGCGGTTCGGTATCATGAATGATTCCCATATCCCAACGATCAGCTTCGTAAGCAAGATAGGCATACCACGGATCATTCAGATCGAAGTCAGTCAAGTTACCCCAACGATCTTCCGCTACGACGACGATGTCAACAGTGTCACCGCAATAGTAGTCACCCTGCCTGAAGATAAGCGCGAAGTGTTGGTTGCAGGGACTCGGGATAGAGTCAACACGCAGCCAGATCTGGTCATAGATGTCTTCATCATTCGGCCAGTGATGCGGCTTCGCCCAGATGGAAATCTGATTGCCGACCTGAATTGAATCGTTCGGCGTGATATTGTCAGCCCATTCCACCCAAACGTAGGACGGATCATCCTCACCAGACCACATCTCAACTTCGAAGGTATCCACAACAGATGGGCCTTGAGTCGGTACGCCGTTAGCGGCGGCAATCCAGCCGTACGGATCGCTATTATCAACCCAGAGGAAGAATTCATCCATTGTTTCGACTTCTTGCGGCGTGCAGGCATCGTCATAAGCAACCATCCAAAGACGATACTGTCCATTGGAATAGTACTGTGGATTCCAATAGAAGGTTACAAGTTGACCCATAGACGACCACGAGGGACCCGGATTGTACGTGCCAATCTTCGTAGCTGGGATACCATTATCAACACCTTCAATCCACAGTTCGACGTAATCAATGTACTGCTGGTAATCGGGAATCCTGCCCCGAATCTCAATCAATTGATCGCCGCCGACTTCTGTGTTGCCGTCAAGAATCGTATCCTGGAACGTAATGACTGACTCTGCAACGCAATCCCAAGCGTCGTAGAGCATGTCTGTAAACGCAACCCATGCCGGTGGTGAACCTTCACGTAGGATGAAGTATTCGGTGCAAATTTGCAGTTGATTCTTGCCGCTATCATAAGCATACAACCTCAACTGAACGGCTGTGCTGTCATCTGTGACGACAGGCGTTGTCCATGTGAATTGTGCGACGGAATCCATAAAGAAGGTATCCGCCAGAATCGTCTCATATGCGGGGTATGACACGTACATCCATACGCAATCGAGATCTGTAAAGCTGTGTATCTCGTCGAAGGATAGCGACCTCTCAAAGATTTCCCAACTGAGATGCACTGTCTCGCCGCCGTTAGCTACGAGGGTTGTGCACTCATCGGTACGATAGAGGTTGCCACAGACGGGCTCGATGCAATCCACAGTCAGCACGTCGAAGATTCCGAGATCACCACCGGCATCGATTTCGACACGTTTCACACCTGTGTCACCGTTACAGTCAACTGTGTAGACATCGAAGAAGTACTGTCCTGAACCACCTGCGTAGTTCTCGAACATGTAACAGATGTCGCCGTCGAAGTCAAAGACCCAGGTACCTAACGTGTCAAGACTGAAGAAACCGAGATTGTAGGTGCTTCCTTGGTGAACCGTATCATATTCTGTCACTTCAAGCCAGACTTCTGCTTCGTTGACTTCACAGGAGACAGGATCTGGATCATAGACGACTGTCAGAAGTGCATCCTCATTGATAATCACGAGACCTTCATGGAGAATCTCATAGTAGGCCGTCGCAATATCATCCGTTGCCTGAACCGTCGGAGTATTGTCAACCCACAACGTCCAGACATCCGAAGTATCGTTTCCATTGTAATCTTCGACAATGACGCGCAGGTCAAAGCCATGTTCGCCGACATCTTCCGGACGCGGCTGGAAGTAAACACATTCGGTCGTATCCTGATATTCAGGATAATTGATATAATCGTAGATGGTTTCGACATTACGCCACTCACTGACGGTGTAGCTCATATCGGCACATTCACGTGTACGATACTGGAAGGTAAGTGATGCCAAACCAGTATCAATGGTTGTTGGCGCAAAGACAGCCTGCATGCAGTATGGCGGATTCGGACTGATGTAGTAAACGGAATCCGTAGTGCACCAATTTGCCGTATCCGTGTCACTGTGCACCATAAACATAGCAACACGCGCTGCCGGCGTAATGTCATTCAAGCGGAAGGTAATCTGGCAAATGACATTATCACATGAATCGTTATTGTTAACGGTATCTTCGGCGACCACACGGCCCTGATACCAGTTTTCCGGATCATGATGTCCCGGCTGCGCAAACAGACTGTCGAGATCCCAGGTAAAGGTGAAGACACCATGAACATGGCGGACCACCGAGGTTTCGCCGCTGCCCATCACAGGCTGCATATCCGTCCATGCTGA
>CAZADO010000183.1:0-42519 GCA_964483885.1 uncultured Alphaproteobacteria bacterium
GCTTTCGAAATATTTCTGGGCAATTTGTGCACCTGTCCAGAGTAAAATGCTGCATGCCGCTGCTAAGCATAAACTTGAGAAAATCACCATCATTCGAGCGACATTCGCGAACGGGAGCATCGAAAATAGATGGCCGATGATTGTGTAGAGGGGATAACCGGTAGGATGTGCGATACCCAATTTCCAGACAACCGCTGTCAGTTCGCCTGAATCTATTAATCCAAGACCTGGAGCGGATGTGAACAGGTAAACAAGAAAAATAGAGAAGCTTGAAAAAAGAAGAATGTTTGTCGAGGGTTTGGGCATTTTATCTAATCACTTATTGCACTGGATAAACTCGCAACGGGACAAATTGGAAGAAATGGACAGGACGAGTTATACTTCGCGCAGGGCGGGTCTTGACCACGTCCAAAACTTTGTGTTTCACTGAATATATTCTGAGCCAAATCTGATACACGTTTCCATGTTTCGTCGAGTTCGTCTGAACTGACATTGTCAGGTTTGGATTTATTATGAGAGTTTTTCGATTGAGAGAGGTTAGAAATTTCAAGCGACGTACGTTTTGGTTGATCATTTCTCTTAAAGCCGAAAAATATTATCGATGCTTTCGCGACGGGGCGCTTATAGAGAGCTTCTGCAGCTTTGACATAGATGGGCAATTGAATCCAATCTTCGTCTTCCAGAAACTTGCTTCTTAGACTTTTTGCTCCGAATGATTTGTGTGATTTATAGTCGATGACTTCGAGACCTTCTTCTGTCACATCGATTCGATCGATGCGTCCTTTCAAGCGTAAACCATCCGGCAAGGGTAGTTCGAATATCGTTTCGACGGCTTTGATTTCACCTTGCCATACGTTGCTTTGCATAAAGTCGCACAAGACTTGTATAACAAAACGCTCAATCGTATATCTCATGCCTTTTGAATATTCTAATAGGGCTGTACTCTTCCTGCAAAAAGATTGAAACCATTTCTCTAAATCTTCACCGGTTGGAATCCTGTATTCCTTTTCTGGTACAAGCAGTTCGGCCAATGCCTCATGCAGCAGCAAACCTGTAAGCAAAGCGATAGGCCGCTCAGGTGTTTCAAGTTTCAGTATTTGACTATAAAAGAATTTGCGCGGACACTTGATGAATTCCACCAAAGCTGTTGGAGATAACGGAAAGGTCTCAAGCTTTTTTTGAAGCGGTTTTCGTAGGGTACTTTTCTGTTGGCAACCGGTTTTGATAAAGGATATCGGTTGAATATAGGATGCTTCTGCAATAGCAATTTTAGAGGATTTTTCAGTTGACCGAGCTGTCTCAGTTATTGCGCGAAAAAAAGGACTTTCTGCAACAACTTGCTCACCCGATGCGCGAAGCGGATACGAGAGCAAGACATCTCGCTTGGCGCGTTCCAAGATATTCAGGAATTTCCTCTTCTTTTCGCGATACACGTACAACATTGAACGATTCAGGTTAAGTCTCGTGAAGAGATTTAGCATGAGCAACTGAGATTCCAATTCCTCTGTCGCCTCATTGGAAAATACCGGATTCTTCGGAACGGAACCCGGAAAAGATTCTCGCGAAAGTCCGGGCACCCAGACATACGCACCGTGTACAAGATCACTTCTTTGAAACGTTGCGATCTGAATTCCATTAGGGTAAATTACTTTCGGATCAAACTCATAGTCCAATAGACCTTTTTCAAAAGCTTCGCGGAATATAAATCTGTCCGCATCACTGAGACTTTTCAAATTACTCGCACTCTCGAAACTGCGCTGAAATCTCATATGTAGAATATTTGTCCAGTGCTCAGCAGGCATTTGCTTGCCGAGATCTCCTTGTAGTTCAGTTTCGTTCCCATCATTCACCAAACTCTCGTCGTAGGATAAACAATCACTCTGAAAATTGCCCACAAGTGAGATGTCTATATCCAGCCATGCTGCCGCTTCAAGAAGTATGTTTAGTTGTGTTTTAGGGGAGGTTAGCAGAATAATCACACGGTTGTCTTCTGCGAGACCTCGAGCCCAAAGCAATCCTTGCAACATCTCTTCAAAAGGAGACGCGGAGCGAAGTAGCGTCCATATTGACGGTGGTCGGTTTTCTTTTCCTATTAGATTCTCTATCGACCCTCTAAATGTTAATGGTTCATTGTGCGACTCGTCGAGTTGCATTTCGTCTGATTTTTCACGAATCTCTTTGATGTGTTCATCGTTTACCTCATCAAATAGCTGGCCTTCGGAAAGCATCGCCAATGCAAACGCAGAAGTTTCACATAACCGACGGATGACTCTCCATGTGATTGAATTCAGTTCATGAGCATCATCGACGAGGAGGTGCGACGGGAGAAACTCTGTGGCTTTCCCTTCCCTTTCGAACAGATGAGTCAGCGAGATTAAATCAGAGAAATTGTTTTCAGTAATATAGGAACAGAAGATTTTGTATAGAGAGAGGAGATCGTTCCAATCAGAAGCAGGATATTCCGACAGGGACATTTGAGACAGAGTCTCAGCATCGAGATTCCATTTTCGAAAATCCTGAAAAAGAGAGATGTAATAATTCGTCAGAGGTTTTCGATTTTCGGGAAGCTGTTTCTTTATGTGGGAGTAAAGCTGCCAGGGAGTAACAAATCTCAAAGGGTATATTGGATGCGAATGGCGAGCCAGAACTTCTCTGGCAAAGTCCGCCAGAAAGCCTCCGACTGTTGTGATTCGAGTCCCCCAAATACCGCGCATTCTCTGGAGAATACGAATGGAAATTACACGTGCGCGCGCCTCATCCTGAGCGATGAAAAGAACTTTATCTGCGGGAACGCCGGATGAAATGAGTTGGACATACCTGTCACAAAGCCATTCACTCTTTCCAGTGCCGCGATTTCCTGTCAACCAGATATTTTGATGTGTCTCGTTCGCCATTCTTCCAAAACATTTATGAAAAGCTGCCCGAGTCGATGTCGACTCGGGCAAGCTGTTTATCTCCCAATTTTCTGCATCGGTCTATTGTGCATCCACAACAGCGATAGCCGCGATGTCCACGATTTCGCTGACTTCGGCGCCGTATTGTAGAACGTGAATACATTTTTCCGTGCCGACCAGAATCGGGCCGACTGCTTCAGCCCCTCCAAGACGCTGCAACAATTTGTATGCGATATTTCCCGAGGATAACTCAGGGAAAATGAGAACGTTCACGAACTCTTTGTCATTTAGTTGAGAAAATGGATAGCGTTCATGGAGCAGCGATGAAACCACGGCTGTGTCAGCCTGCATTTCGCCATCTATACACATGTCAGGATGTTTTTGCTTCAGCATTCGAACAGCTTCTTGAACTTTGGTCACTTGAGGATGAAGAACACTCCCGAAATTCGAAAATGAGAGCAGTGCAATTCTTGGCTCGAAATCCAGCGATTTGACCAATTCTGCTGTGCATTCCGTGATTTCTACGAGATCCTCCGCTGTTGGATCAATGTTCACAGTCGTATCGGCGAAAAATATCACGCGATCTTTGAAAATCATCATATAGATACCACAGACTTTTTGGATTCCCTCTCGCGTCTTAACGATTTGCAGAGCAGGTCTGAGAGTTTCCGGATAATGCTGCGCGACTCCGGCCACCAGTGCGTCCGCATCTCCCATTTGAACCATCATCGGACCAAGGTAATTGCGCTGCAGAAGCAGATTGCGAGCGTCTCTACGCGTGATACCTTTTCGCTGACGTATTTTCCAAAAAGCTTCAATGTAGGTTTCCTGTTTTGGGAACGTTTCAGGATCGATAATTTCCGCGCCCTTCAGATCCAAAGCGAGCTTTTTCGAACGAGTTTTGATGAGTTCCGGATTTCCGAGTAAGATTGGTATTCCGATCTCTTCGTCAATAATGATTTGAGCGGCGCGAATAATTTTCTCGTTGCCTCCTTCAGGGAAAACAATGCGCTTAGGCTTTGATTTTGCCTTGTTGATAATCCTTCGGACGATTTCACGTCCCGGGAAAAGTTTGCGCTCCAGCTCTTCGACATAAGCTCCCCAATCCGTTATCGGCTTGCGCGCCACTCCTGTTTCTACGGCGGCACGTGCAACAGCCGGTGCTTCTTTCAGGAGTACTCGAGGATCAAACGGTTTAGGAATGATATATTCCCGACCGAATTGCAGCTTTTCGACTCCATAGGCGCGACAGACGGAATCCGGGACGTCTTGCATTGCCAATTCAGATAAAGCATATGCAGCGGCTCTTTTCATCTCCTCATTGATTTTGCTGGCCTGCACATCCAAAGCGCCTCGGAAAATAAACGGGAAACCAAGAACGTTATTGACTTGATTTGGATAATCACTTCGTCCGGTGGCCATAATGACATCATCGCGAGCTTCTATCGCATCCGGATAGCTGATTTCGGGATCCGGATTGGCCATTGCGAAAACGATTGGATTATCTGCCATAGAACGAAGCATATCTTTCGTAACGCAGTCCTTTACTGAGACTCCACAGAAAACATCGGCGCCTTTCATAGCGTCTGCAAGTGTGCGAGCATCTGTTTCAACTGCAAAGCGAGCTTTGTATGGATTCATACCTGCGGTGCGGCCTTTGTAGATGACGCCTTTGGAATCGCAGAGCAGAACGTTTTCCAAACGAACACCCAAAGAAACATAGAACGCTGCACAGGCAATCCCAGCGGCACCTGCGCCGTTGAATACAACTTTCACATCCTCGATTTTCTTGTTGGCAATTTTAATCGCGTTCAACAAGCCTGCTCCGGAAATAATCGCTGTGCCGTGTTGGTCATCATGGAAGACCGGAATCGAAAGTGCGGCGATGAGCTTCTCTTCAATATAGAAACACTCCGGCGCTTTAATATCTTCCAGATTGATTCCACCAAAGGTCGGTTCAAGAAGCTTGCAAGCTTTGATAATTTCATCGGGATCTTCCGTGTTCAGTTCAATGTCAAATACATCAACATCCGCAAAGCGCTTAAAGAGAACTCCCTTCCCTTCCATCACTGGTTTCCCTGCCAACGCTCCGATATTGCCAAGTCCAAGAACCGCCGTGCCATTCGAAACAACAGCAACTAAATTTCCTTTTGCCGTGTACTCATACGCATTTTGCGGATCTTTAACAATTTCAAAGCAGGGTTCTGCGACACCTGGGGTGTACGCCATCGAAAGATCCCGCTGAGTTTTGCAGGGTTTTGTGGAAGTAACCTCGATTTTCCCTTTGCGACCGATACTGTGATACTCCAACGCTTCCTGTCGGCGAATAATTTTGCTTTCCATTTTCGTGACTTTCCGTTCTAAAAAATGATAAATTTCCTATCTGAGAAACCTCAGAATTATTGCGTGAGATGAATCTAATATAAGGCGAAGTTTGAAGAAAATCAAGTAGATTTTGCCGCCTGAAACGTGTTCTGCATCAGCATCGCAATTGTCATTGGGCCAACTCCTCCGGGCACCGGAGTGATGGCCGAAACGAGGGGAGCCACAGACGTAAAATCAATATCTCCTACGAGTTTCCCATCCTCTTTTCGATGAATTCCGACGTCAATAACTATCGCTCCCGGTTTCACCATATCTCCCGTGACATACTCTGGTTGTCCCATAGCCGATATCAGAATATCTGCTTGGCGCGATAGTTGAGGCAGATTCGATGTTCCCGAGTGACAAAGGGTAACGGTTGCGTTGCAGTCTTTTTGTTTCAGCGATAGAAGTAGAGAAAGCGGTCTTCCTACCAGATTCGAACGCCCCAGAATCGCGACGTCTTTCCCTTCCGGTGAATGATGTGTCCGTCTTAGAAGCTCCCAAATACCATAGGGCGTACAGGGAATAAATTTTGGCTGTCCTGCTGCCAGCCGGCCAAGGTTTATCGGATGAAGTCCATCAACGTCTTTCTGAGGATTCAGGCGTTCCAAAATTAATTCCGTATTCAAATGTTGCGGCAGAGGGAGTTGCACCAGAATTCCGTGCACTTTCGGATTCCCGTTAAGTTCGTCAATGAGATTAAGAACGTCTTTCAGAGAAACCGTTTCAGCAAGCTTAATAGTTTCAGATTGAATACCAAGCTTCTCTGCGGCCTTGGCTTTTGAACTCACATAAACTTGTGAAGCCGGATCATTGCCGATTAACAATACTGTAAGAGAAGGTGTTACGCCTTTTTCACGTTTCAGGAGTTCAACACCAGCAGCGATTTCTGTTTTAATCGTTGCAGCGATTTTCTTGCCGTCTATGATTTCCGGCATAACTCTCCTTTGCTCAGCGTTTTTGAGATTTCAAATAACCTTTGCCGTACTGCCGAAGATGAAGATAGTCAAAAACGATAGGCGGTATGTAGAACGGTAATAGCAGGTTTGTCAGTACAAGAATGGGATGATAAACAGCGCCTGTCATTAGAAGACGTATCGGCGTCCTCTCCAGTTGGTGGAGATTAAGTTCACGGTAAAGCTGTGGATGCCTTTTCACTAACAAAGGAACAGATTTTTCTCCATACAGTTCGAGATTCTTTAGTAGTGGCTTCAGCGGACGATGATGATGATGGAAAGCACGAGCATTGGACTCAAAAACAATAGGGATACCGGCTTCTTCAAACCGGACTCCTAACTCGAGGTCCTCTCCACCCCATCCGGTGAACTCTTCACTGAAGAATCCGACTTTTTCGAATACTTTTCGCGGCATCGAACAGTTACGCGTCAGAAAATAGCGACCGGGAAGAGAGTGATTGGCTGGCAACTTTTTCGCGCCGCGGGTATTGAGGTAGTGAAAGAGCGCTCGATAGCGCCAGTTGTGGCTGAATTCCGATTGACCAACGACAATACATTCGTGCTTCTGATGTTGTTTGACATGCCACAGAATAAAATCTTTTTCAATCGTGTGGTCTCCATCGAGCATGATGAGAATATCTGCTTGGGAAGAGCGAATACCCTCATTGCGCGATGAAGAGCGATTGTTGTTACCCTCTTGAAGAATAACTCGAATTTGAGAACTCTGAAGTGATGTAAGCCATTCCCGTGTGCCATCTTCAGAACCACCATCAATGACAACAACTTCATATAGCTCTTTTGGATATTCTTCAGACAGAAGCTGTGGGAGTAGGTTCTGAAGAATTTCTCTATGATTAAAACTGGTAACCAATACCGAGACGGATGGCAGAGAATCGCTGAATGGTTTTTCCATCATCACAGCCAACCTTCACGCTGATAGTAACCATAAAGCGCATCGCCGACATTCTTGATGTCATGCCATTTCGACACCCAAAGGCGACCTTTTTCGGAAAGTTGTTTCAAGCGATTCGAGTCTTGAATCAGAGACGTCAGCACATTTGAAAGCGTTGAAGGATCTGCTTGAACAAATGGAGAATCGTGAAGTCTTTGCGACATCTGCGCGGGGATATTTGTCACCACCGGCAACCCCATCGCTAAGGCCTCCACGGAACTCATGCCGTATCCCCAACCTCCTTCATTAGTGATTTGGTCGATAAAGATGTCGCATTCCGCTTTGCGTTTCAATGCTTCTTCGTAAGGGATGTTTTGAAGTAGAACAAATTCAAGTTCGAATTTCTTCTGCAGTGCTTGCACAACTTCAATGATGGTTTTTGTCCCTTTGTAAATGTTGCGCGCAGCATGGCATAGTCGAATCGGTTTAGAAAAAGTCTTTGCTTTAAAGGGAAATATAGACATATCGAAAGGTAGATAAAGATATTCCAAGCGCGGGTCAAGTTCCAAGAGATCCCATTCGCTCGTGAGGCGCAGGTGAGTCAACTGATCCACAGGCGGGACAATGCCTCGGTTTCGTAAATCTGAGCCATGATAAAAACAAACGATTTTCTTCCCGGTTCCTGCTAAAGTCTTCAGCCATCTTGCGTCGCGAAAAAACTCCAATCCCCCATCGAGATGATAGATATCAAAGCTATTCAAATCATAGTCTTCAATCGCGGTGTTTATTCGAGATTGAAGCAGCGCATCACGCGCAGAAAACAGCCAGCGTTCCCAGAAAGGCGGCTTCCAAACGGGAGGATATTCGACTCGGACATTATCCGGATTTGAACCTCGTAGTCCATGAGCAAATCGCCGGGTACCTCGCACCCATGTTTTATTCGGCATTAGGGGTAAATTCAAGCAAATATCCTCAGGGAAACGATAGCGTGTTGGAAAAAACGTAACAAAGTGACAATCATTTCCTCTGCGACGATGTTCCGCTTGAAAAAGAGATAAGGTGCCGGAAACATGTTCCGCTGCTATGTGAAGTATCTTCATGAGCGGTGAAGCATTTCAAGTAGTCGTCTTTTCTCTTCAGGACGAAAGAATCCTGTTCCGAAAAGGACAATAGGAAGCGCAATGATCAGAATAACACTCGCAATCCAGCCTTGAGCAAATTCGAATGATCCCAAAAAGAAAAGCACGCCTACAGTCAGAGCAATATGAAGTAAACGTCCCCACTCATAGGGTACCGGATAACTTCGGCGAATAAGCACCCAGAGCAGAAACGCCTCGATAATAAAAGCTGTTAACGTCAGCCACGCCGCTGCCCACATTCCATAAACTGGCACGAGCAGGATATTGCCGCCGACATTCACAAGCGCTGCCGTTCCTGTGACCCAAGGGAGAAGCAGTGTCTTTTTTTTCAGATAAACTCCCACCATGAGGTTTGCATAAATACCGTCAAAAATGTGAGCCAGCAGTATAATTGGGAAAACCGCGAGTCCTGCCCAGTAGCGTTGTTCGATAATTGTCCCTCCTGTTCCCGGAATACTCAATTTCACCAAATCAGGAACCAACAGAGAGAGACTTAAAAACAGAAAACCACAAATCAGGACGAAGTAGGTCAACACACGGGCGAATAGTCTCGGTGCGTCTTCTTGGTCTGCATGCGAAAGAAAGAATGGCTGCCATGCAAAACGAAACGCGCCGGTTATCACAGCCATGAACATTCCAAGCTTGTAACCCGCGCTGTAGAGCCCGGCTTCTTCGAGCCCGCGGAGAGATTCAAGAATTTTACGATCTGCGAGTTCAATCGCCATAACAAAAAGGTAAGTCGGAATATTCGGCAGACCGAAAACAAGCATTTGCTTAAGCAGTCCTCGATCAAATGACAAACGTGCTTTTGAAATTATACTCGGGATTTGAATCGCAAGCGTTATCGCCGCCGCCCAGAAATTCGCCCAAAGGACTCCCGCTACAGACCATTTCCAAACCCCGACAAAAAGAATATTCAAGGATATATTTACAGCGACATTTAAAAGTTTTATGGATACGAAACGGTAGGGTTTGTGTGTTCCGCGAAGCATGATAAAGGGAAAGGTTGACAGCGTATCGAATAGAAGAATAATTGCGCAAACGCGAATCATTGAAGCGGCAATTTCAGGATGGATAGGTTTGAGAATGAGCCATAACGAAATTTGTGGAGCTGTATAACTTAAAACAAGTAGCAACATAACTGATGTCAAAAAAGAAGCGACGAGGGCAGTTCCGAAAATCTTCTTTCGAAGCTGTTCATCCTTTTGGAGTGTGTAATATCGCAAAAATGCAATATCCATTCCATAGAAATAAAAGGTTTGCATCACAGCAAGAAATAGATAGTAAAGCGTCACTTCTCCGTATTCAGCAGGCGTGAGTTGATAGCTGTAATACGGCAGAAGCAGAAAGGTCACAAAGCGAGTCAGGATGTGACCAGTTCCATAAACCATCGATTCTTTAGAAAGACTTTTCAGTTCTTGAAACAAAACCTTAGTCTCCGAAAGGTACAAGAAAGAGAAGATATGGCAATAGGATCAAAACAAAGAGAATCCCCTGCGTTCGGCGAGTTCGCCCTCCAATCGCAAGAAGCAGTATCCATGCAGGCCAAGCAATCAGCAAATAGCGACCTTCCGCTTGAAAATAGTGCATGTTGAGCCAGATAAAACCGAAGATTGATGCGAACAATAAGAGAAAATAATTCAATATTGGCTTTACGGTTCGGTATTCTGATAGGGAATAAACGATTAAGATTGCGCAAGCAATGGCAAGAACGAGTATCAGAATGCCGCCCAGTGGACCGCCCCAGAATTCCTGCCATGGGAAAATAAAAGAACGCAAGGCATAAGAAAGAACGGAAATTAAAGAAGCAGGTTCAACGTCTGGACTTCCGAAGCCTGCAGAAAGCGGTAAAATCGATCCAAATATTTGAATATTTCTCAGCCATACAGGTGCAGATAATATTGCAGCGACTGCGAGCAAACCTAACCATATTGCTGATTTTCTCCACTCCTTTTTTACTAAATTTAGGATTAATGGTAAGGGCGCTAAAAGCAATATTGAGAATTTCGTATAGAGTCCTGCAGTGAGCGCAAGTGTCCAAAATAGCAAATAACGCTTGCTTGAAGATTCAGCTTCAATCCGCAACCAGAAATAGACAATCAGACCAGCAAAGAACCAACAGAGAGACTCATTGGATACTAAGGCAGAATAACGAACCATACTTCCAAGAAGTGACGTCACAATAAGCGAACTACCGGCAATGATGCGGGATAGACCTAATTGAAGTGCGATTAAATATGCAATCGGTAAAAGTAAGATGCCAAAAAGAAGCGAAATGATTCTGGCCGCTAAATAACCGGTATTCGAATCGATACTTTGCCAAAGAGCAACCGCTGGTGCTGCAATCAGATAATAAAGCGGTGGCTGGTAACTCTCGAAAGATGTTTGTGTGTTTTCAAATCCCTTCTTTATCGATAGGCTTGAAACGGGGAGAGTTTTCTTTTCTATGATATGGACGATATAGTTGTAATGAGCGCGTTCGTCGTTATAGGGAAGCAATTTCGCATCTCGCGTTTCTTGACCTTTATCAAAGGGCGCAAGGAACAAGAAGAGTACTCGAAGCGCAATTCCTATAATGGCTGCAACTAAAACAACTCTCAATATATGATTCTTCCCTGAAAATAGTTTTTGCTATCTAACAATTTCTGTGCATACTTCTTTTTTCGCGGTGAGGCTGTTCCTTGCAGTGCGAAGCAGAAGCTGTTCGAAATTGGCATCTATTGGAATATGAATCAAACGTTCCTCATCAATATGTATAATGCAGAGTTCGAGCTCTTCTATTTCAGGAAGACAGCCTTTCATCCACAACAAGGCGTAGAAATTAAGCTGTCTTTGGGCTCGAGCTTCTGCCGCTTCATTCCAGCGACCGGTTTTAAAATCAATAAGTTTTCCTTTTCCTTCATGAATTTCAATTCTATCGACAATTCCTTTCACTCTTAGAATTATATCGGGCTCTTCTATTAAAAGGTCAAATGGGTATTCCACATAGCACTTGGCATCGATTTTGAGAAATTTCGCTGCAATCCTTAACCAGTCAGCGATGTCTATAGATGAATACTCACTAAACAGATTCAGGGAATTAATGTCTACTTCTTCATTCCGACTTGTCGAATATAACCGCAGTGCTTCATGAATTGCCGTTCCGCGCTTTAGGGAAGCGGTTTGAGAGGTTTGAGAAACATCTGGTGGATATGCAAATGCATCCTTCGATTGCCTTTGATATTCCGCTTCAAAATCAGAAAATGACCATCGAAGTACGGAAGGTGTTTGCTGAATAATTTGCTTCTTAGTGGGTTGCGCGACGGTTTCTGTTCTTTCCTTCTTCTTTTCTGAAGATACCTGTGGGAGAAGGGACATGATACTCTCCGTATCAGAATACTCAGAAATAATGAAATGATTCGGGGATGTTTTCGAAAACTCTTTCAGGATTCTAAATACTGACGGTAATTGACGTCCCTGCTGCACATGTCCGGTAACAATTTGCAGTCTCTGTGCGCGAGTCAAAGCAACATAATCAAGGCGCTTCTCTTCTTCCCGAATATCCTGTTTGTAACTTTCATCAGGAGATGGCTGACTTTTGGAATCCTCAAAATCTTCGGGAAGCAGCAAACCTGCTCCTTCATGTTCCCAATCTGTTCCGGTCAATTTTGTGCGCAGATGAGCAAAGAAATCCGAAGGCCGACGAATGGATTTATCACGCACGCCGCAGTAAATAACGATAGGGAATTGGAGGCCTTTTGCTCGATGAATTGTCGTCAGAACAACCCCTTCATCCTGTGCAATATTAGCTTCAGGTTCATCTTCCTCTGATTCGATTGCGTTTGTTAGATAGTCCAGTACTTCCTTGTCCGATAGCGAAATCGGTGGTGACGTTAAATGATATGCATGTTCAAAAAGTTTTCTTAAATTCGCTTGAGAGCGTAGCTTTTGAGAATCCTCTTGATGAGCCAGCGTGCTTAAATAGTCCATGGCTTCAAGAAATCGAAACCATCTTAAAGAAAGGGAAATACTTTGATTGATGACTTGCTCACGCATGGAAGACAAACGAGCAAGCAGTTCATTGTGGACTGACTCCCTATTTTTGTCAAGTTCAGAAAAGAGATTATGGATTTCAAATAGAGTATAAGAATTAGGACGGCTTTCGAGAATACGCGTCAAAGCACTTCGATCTTCGGGATTCAAGAGGTAAGCAAGATAGGCTCTCGCATCAAGAATCTCAGGGCGTCGGTAGAATCCTCCAATCAGAGATGTTGTTGGGATATTCGCTTCACGCAGAGTATTTTCAAGCTTCGCCAAAGTCGCTCGAGTGCGAGCGAGGGCAGCGATTTCGTTGCAATCAATTCCTTTATCGATTGCTTTTCGAATCAGGTTGCAAATAAAGCTATTTTCTTCCTGTACATTATCCGTAACAAATCCGGCAACGGTAGGTTGAGAAAACTCAGGTTTGTCTGCCTGTAAAGAATGAACTCTCTCCTCACCAGTCTTTTCTAACACGCGTACAGCAAGATCAAGCATCGGCTGATAAGAACGATAATTCTTTCCAAGCGTACATGTTGACGCTTCGAAATCCTGAAGGCTTTTAGGATTCGCATCACGAAATCCAAAAATACTCTGTCGCACATCACCGACAATCGTCATATTCGTGAATCCATCAGCAGCGATATATTTTAATAGCGCAAATTGTCCGAAATTGGTATCCTGTGCTTCATCAATTAAAATATGGCGATATCTCTTTTTTACACGTTCACTTATCTCCAAATTCGAGGAGAGGAGTTTGAAAGCTCGAAGCAGAATTTCACCATAATCGTGAGCATTGGTTTCTGCGAGTAATCTTTTCTCAAGTTGTGCAACTCCCTCGACAAATGAGATTGTTTCAGTTGCGAGTTCTTTGTTCGGATCTGTTGGAAAGCTTTTTTCACGCAACTTATGCAGCTCTGGAGAAATTTGGTCTGAAAATAGCAGACGCAGTTTTGCGGAATGAACAATGCTCCGCGCTACGGACACAGCGTGCGGAAGATTCGTAAGGTTGATATGGCGAAAGGATGCTAATGGTAATTCGGGTGCGCCCTGTTTAATTTCTTCCACTATTTTCTGCTGCAAGAGGGATGAAAGACCATTGTCAAGAATGAGAACAGGCTCTTCTATTTGCGATTCGGTGGGATAATTTAGGAGAAGTTGAAGCCAAAAGCTGTCGAATGTGTGAATATGGAGTTCATTGCTTTCTCCCGTTGCACCTAATCTCTCACGAATCCGCTCTTCTAATTCCTGTGCGGCTTTTCGCGTGAATGTTAAGCCCAAAATGCGATTGGCTGGAATTTGCTTTTGCAGAACAAGATGGAGAAAGCGTTCCATTAGAAAACGGGTTTTTCCTGTGCCCGCTCCTGCAACGACTTTCAAAGAGCGGTTCGGTGGCCAAGCGATTGCTTCTTCTCGACTAATCGCCATTGCCGGCCTTTCCCTCTAGACGAGAGCCCGTAAATCGTTTGTCGCCATCGCGTCGAGTGATACCAAGTTTATCCATATATTCCAAGAAAGGGACAATATATTTTCGCGTCGAGTCGAGTAGCGTTGCTACATTTCCGACGGTGACACCCTCGGTATTTGCGATTTCCTTTTGCAGTTTCTTAATCGCTTCTTCAAACACATCCGGACAGAAAAAGAGCTCAGGTTCCAGACGAACAAGGCGCTTCTGTTTCGTGAGCAATGTCAACACTTTTATAATTTCTGTTTTCGATGTTTCGAGAGCCTTTTCCATTTCATTGACCGACGGCGGACGAAAGGCAGACTTCCTTATCATATCCAGGATTCTTTCTGCAAGGAGCTCATGTGCTTTCGAGAGAACTGCAAAATGCTCCGGAAGGCTTATAACAGAAGCTTCGACGTTAATAGCTTGTTCACTTTGCAACAGCTTCATTAGCTGCGAAAAGAGATTATCCGGAATTCCCAGAAGTGCCGCTTGTTGGAGTTCGGCGCGTTCTATGCCGGGAAGTTCAGGATTTCGGGAATGAAATTTCCGGAGAACTTCTTTTATTTGCTCGCAGTGCCTTTCCTTTGATGACAATGACAGAAATCGTTCTCCGAGAGACACGATTTTATTTTCACGATTCAATTCATCAAGCCAGTGAGATATTTTATTCGCTCCGAATCCCGTGATCTTAACCAAATCCGTTAGCGTTGCTCCAAAAGGAGTACGTCTGTCGAGGTAGGTGTGTATGAATTCTTTTCCTTCATGCTGACTTAGCATCGTGGATATTTCCAAATCCAATGCACGTTTTCTCTTGAGCACGGATTGAGGATTGATCTCGATAACCACCCCTCCCCCTATCGTGATCATCGGGGAGTAGCTGCGAAGAACAAAAAAATCAAGCCGAGCGACTACGGCAGGCGCTTCAAGATAAAAATCCACAAGATAAGGCTCAGATACTCGAGGGACGGTACGCGCAATAACCTCAAGCGTACCGATATGAACACGCACTCGCTGCCTGTTTTTCAAAAGGGGAATATTTTGAAGCAAATTTACTTTGGCACGCCATCGATTGGAGGTTATCATATGGCCGGGAGTCGCTAATACATTTCCGCGCGATAGGGATTGTTTATCAACTCCGCCAAGGTTAATAGCGGCTCTCTGGCCGGCACTGAGAGTCGTCTGAGAAATTCCGTGAGTTTGGAGACCGCGCACGCGTACTTCCTTAGCTTGTGGAAGCAATTCCAACCGATCATCGACAGCAACTTTTCCGGAGGTAATCGTACCGGTCACGACGGTGCCGTGTCCTTTCATCTGAAAAACACGATCAATCGGCAGTTGGAAAAATCCCCTGTCTCCTCGCTGCTGCAGATTCGTGAGTTCTTTGCGCAGGAAACCCCGCAACTCTGAGATTCCGAGTCCCTTTACGGAATCAACAATAAAAATCGGAGCATTTTCAAGAAACGTATTTTTAACGAATTCCTCAATTTGATCACGCACCAATACAAGCCATTCGTCTTCTACCAAGGCTGCCTTCGTAATGACCACGACTCCTTGCTTGATGCCGAGAATTCGGAGGATGTCGAGATGCTCTTGAGTTTGCGGCATGACGCCGTCATCCGCCGCAATGACTAAAATGGCGTAATCGATGGTCGCTGCACCCGCGACCATATTTCGTATGAATCGTTCATGTCCCGGAACATCGATGATTGCCGCGATATCATCCAGAAAAGCGAAGCCGATGTCGATGGTAATGTGTCGTTCTTGTTCTTCCGGCAAACGATCAGGATCGGTTCCCGTCAGAGCTTTGACCAGAAGAGACTTTCCATGGTCGATGTGTCCTGCTGTGCCGACAATGACATGCCCTGCCGTTTTCTCTGGCGAATTATTTTGAGTAGTCATTCAGCTTTTTAATTTCTTCTTTGGACAATTTGCGCCATTTTCCCAAAGGGATATTTCCCAATTTAAGCGGACCGATGCGTACTCGGTGCAATTGGATAACTTCGGAGCCAACGAGCTTCAGCATTCGACGGATTTCGCGTTTCCTGCCTTCTCCCAAAACAATATTGTAACTCGTTTGACCTTGTACCTGCAATGAAATCGGTTTGACCAAATGACCATCCAACTGGACGCCTTTGCGAAGTCTATTCATCTGAGCATTTGTCAGTGGTTCTCTAACGCGAACGATATACTCCTTGTCGAATCCGAATCGCGGGTGCAATATTTTGTTCGTCAACTCACCATCGTTTGTCAAGAGCAATAGACCTGAGCTCTCGCGGTCGAGTCGTCCGACAGGAAAGAGGCGAGTTCCATTGGGGATAAGGTCCAGGACGGTTGGTGATTTCGTTTTGGTTGTTTTACAGGTAGAAAGATAGCCAGCGGGTTTATTTAGTGCAATCACGATTCGCTCGGGAGGCTTCTGACGCAGAGGTTTTCCATCGAAGCGGATGTCATCTGTTTCGGGATCGGCATTACAACCCGGCTGTGTTGCCGGAATACCATTGACCGTTACACGCCCGGCACGCATGAATTCCTCGCAGGTGCGTCTTGATGCAACACCCCAGTGTGCAAGGATTTTTTGCAGTCGTTCTTTCATGAGAGTCTGTGAATGAAGCAAAAAGACCCTCAGGATGAGGGTCAGACAGTTGGAGAAGATCGAATGGTTAAACCCGAGGCTAATTTTTGTCGATGATATTGAGGCGTTGGGCTCGTTTTTCCCATGCTTTCTGTGTGATATTATCTTCCACACGCAGATGCAGTCTCTTTGTGCTGAGAAAACTTTCGACCGTAAAAGTAACAATCGTCATATTATCTTCGGCGAGCTCTACATGTACGTCTTTTACGAGGTTTTGAAATTCAACTCGTAGCAAGCGTCTTCCCGGAAGCATTTTATGCATCAGAACGCCTTGGAATTCTTTGCTGGGATTCTCGAGAATCAAATCATTATCCAGAAGGATTCGCAATTCATCGCCGGGAACCGTCTTCGGACGCGGCAAGACGGCAAGTTGGGCTTTCCCCTCAATCCGTTTATAAGTCCCAACAACCGTTATCGCTGTTGTCTCCGGGGAAAACACGGCTGTTTGTGTTAAAGGTGTCACATACCCATCGATATTTGAGAATTCAATGACAGATTTCCCGAGAGTCACATCTAAAACGACACGACCCTTTCCAACAGGCCTACCGTTTACCTGTATATTTCCCGCGACGGGTTCCGTAATGACGGTCAATTTCGGAGGAGGCAGCGACTGGTCCAAGGAAAGTTCAAAAGCAACGATTTCACTTTGAAAATCTCTCGTCAAGTCAATGCGAACAACATCCGGATTTGCAATATAACCCTTTTTGCTGACTTTGAAATAATACGTTCCACGAGCAAGATCTTCCAGTATTCGATTGGTTCGATATCCGGTTGAGTCGTCGTTGATGATAATCTCGGCATCTTCAGGTTTTGATGTTACACGAACAGATGTTCCTTCGATAGTCTGTTTCACTCGCGGGACTTGTGTTTTAGGCGGAGTCTGCACAACTGTTTCGTCTTTTGCGAGTTCCTTTTTCTCTTCAGCGGCTATGAGCCGTTGAGCCTCTTCCAAATAGCTTTGTGATGCAGTTCTCGGGAGAGAATCCTCCGGAAGATTTCGTTCTATGGATACAAGCGTCTCCTCTTCTGGACTTCTCAGTGCAACTTTCTCAGTTACAGGTATTGTATCAATCGAAAAGAGTGTGAATCTCACAAGGACGGCTGAGTCCGGCTTCACATTGACAAGGACAACTTCTGGATTCGCTTTGTAACCTTCCTTTTGAACGGTGATTAATTTGCGTCCCGCAATAATCCTTGATAGTGTTGTATCGGTTTTCGCACTGGTTTGGATGCCATCGATGAGAATCGTGGCGCCCTTCACATTGCTCAAAATCTGAAGCTCTCCCCTCTTCGTTTGAATAGGATCAATCAAAATATAGAATGCAATCCCAATGATTGCCAAGGGGATAAATATCCGTAGAAGCCGCATAATTGTGTCAGCCGCGGCTCGATATGGACGAGGGCGTGGACCGAAAGATTTCATTTCCCAGCCATCAAGTGTTTTCCAGTTGAATTTTACACATCTTTGGGTGGTGCTCCCGACATCTGTTTAATAAACGGCGCGAAAAGGTCAATAGGAATCGGGAAAAGAGTCGTCGAATTATTTTCGGTTGCAATCTCCGCCAAAGTCTGGAGAAAACGAAGCTGTAGTGCAATAGGGTGTTTTGAAATGACTTCTGCGGCATCGGCGAGTTTGGCCGACGCCTGAAATTCTCCATCGGCTGCGATAATCTTTGATCGACGCTCACGCTCCGCTTCCGCTTGCTTGGCCATAGCACGCTTCATTTCTTGGGGCAGGTCCACGTGTTTGATTTCCACCATGGAAACCTTAATTCCCCAAGGATCCGTGTGGCGATCAATGATATCTTGCAGCTCTTTGTTGATTTTTTCTCGCTCCGAGAGCAAATCGTCCAGTTCAACCTGTCCCAGAACACTCCTCAGAGTTGTTTGGGAAAGCTGAGAGGTTGCAAAGAGATAGTTCTCGACCTCGACCACAGACTTGTTCGGATCCATCACTCGAAAGTAAATCACCGCGTTCACCTGAACGGACACATTGTCCCGGGTGATAACGTCCTGTGGAGGGACGTCCAGAACAATCGTACGCAGACTGATTTTCTGCAAGCGATCGACAATCGGTATGAGAAGAACCAAGCCGGGTCCTTTTGCGCCAATGAGACGGCCCAACCGAAAAATAACACCGCGTTCGTATTCGTTCAAGATGCGGATTGCTGAAATCAGCAATAGAATGACAATAACAACGATAAATGCCAAAGCAGGCATGAGACCCTCCTCCGCAGGTTTAACATCGATTTCTCTGTCGATGTTAAATGGGTTCGACAGTCAATTTCAGGTGATCAACGGCGACCACCCGAACTTCTTTATCCTTTTCAACGGGTGACGAAGCCACAGCTTTCCACAGCTCACCGTGAAGCAGAACGGTTCCGGACGGTGTGAGAGGCGTAACAACTTCGCCTATCTCTCCGATAAGCCCCTCCATTCCCGTCGTTACTTTGCGCCTTTGAGCGCGAATTCCCATTCCTACAGCGAATAGGAAAAACAAAGCTGTGAAGAGCGTCGCCGGTATAATGACACTAAGACTCACCTTCACTCCTGAAATAGAAACATCAAAAAGCATGAGAGAACCGAGCAGAAATGAGATGACACCTCCGATCGACAATAAGCCATAACTCGCGATCTTTATTTCCAACAGGAAAAAGACCAGCGCTAAGACAATCAACAGAATACCGGCCAGATTCACCGGCAGGAGCTGCAAACTGAAGAAAGCCAGAATCAAGCACACTCCCCCGACTACTCCCGGGAAGACAGCGCCGGGATTGTAAAGTTCGAAGAAAATCCCGTAAATTCCTAGTAGGAGGAGGATATAAGCGATATTCGGATCCGCCAAAAACGAGAGCATCTTGAGACGCCAATTCATCGGCACAATATTAATCTCGGCATCTTTCGTTGCAAGCACAACGTCTTTATCCTCAAGATGAATCGTATCGCCATCAATGAGTGCCAACAGACTGTCCGGAGATTCTGCAATGTAATCGATGACATTAAGCTCCAGTGCTTCGGTTTCCGTTATCGAAGCGCTTTCGCGCACAGATTTCTCCGCCCAGTCAGCGTTGCGGCCGCGCGTTTCTGCGAGCGTGCGAACGAATGCCACAGCATCATTCGTGACTTTCTTTTCCATGACCTGAGAAGAGTCACTCGATCCCTGACCTCCCAAGCCTACAGGATGAGCCGCACCGATGTTTGTGCCGGGCGCCATGGCTGCGATGTGAGCAGCCAAGGTGATAAAGACGCCCGCCGAGCCTGCTCTCGAACCGGATGGGGAAACGTAAACGACTACGGGGACGCGAGCGGCAAGGATATCCTTGCAGATGATACGCATGGATTTCATCAATCCACCGGGAGTGTCCATTTCAATCACAAGGCACTGCGCTTCGGCGTTCTCCGCGCGTTTAATTCCATCATGGATATATTCCGCCGAAACCGGTCCAATCGCACCGTCAATCGTGATCCACTCGACGGTCGCTCCGAAAACGAGCGTCGATGGCAGCAGCGACAGCAGTACGCACGCGAAAATAATATAGCAGAAATTATTCTTCATAGTGTTATTTTTCCAAAGCAGCTTTCACAGCCCGAGTAAGCGCTTCTGTCTGTCCGGGGAAAATCGTGCGAAAATCAAGAAAATATCGGTCATCTTTCAGAAATCCGAGGACAGCAGGAGTTTCTAAGCGCAAACGCCGTGCCCACTGGTGCGGTCGTAGAGTGCGAGGACAGAATGCCAACGCCGCACTGGGCAATTCTTCAGCGGGTAAAGTCCCCGAACCGGTCTGCGCGGAACTTTTTTCGACGTCCAGATCCGCCCAATCTGTCCAATTTTCGATGCGATGTTTGAAATCCGAAACGCGTTGTCGCACGCTTTCTGTCGGTTCCACAAGACGCTCGAAAGTGGGCAAACATTCTGGCAGTCTGTCACGATTAAAAAAAAGTTTCAGTGTCGCCGAAAGAGCAGCGAGTTGAAGTTTGTCCGGACGCAAAACGCGCAGCAGTGGATGGCGTCTCAGTTTTGCAATTAGTTCACGCTTTCCAAGGATAATGCCGGCTTGCGGGCCTCCAAGCGCTTTATCGCCTGAGAAAAGAACAAGATCCACACCCGCTTCGAGGCTTTCGGAAACCGTCGGTTCCTCGGGAAGACCCCACTTTTGCCAAGACCAAAGCAGCCCTCCACCCAAGTCATCCACAACCGGTATTCCGTGCTCTTTTCCCAGCGCTACCAGATCCGCAAGCGGTACCGTCTCGGAAAAACCTTCGACTTTGAAATTGGAAGGATACGCACGCAAAATCAGAGCTGTCTTTGGAGTAATCGCTTCTGCGAAATCCGTTAGTCGAGTTTTGTTGGTCGTGCCGACTTCCACAAGCTTGGCACCGGAACGCTTCATGATTTCCGGTAGCCGAAAACTCCCCCCTATTTCAATGAGCTGGCCGCGAGAAACGATGACTTCTTTCCTCGAAGCCAGAGCGCTTAAAACCAGAAACACACCCGCCGCGTTATTGTTGACAACCAGAGCTGCTTCAGCGCCTAAAAGCCGCTCGAAGTCATCAATGAGAAGGTCCTGCCGTTCTCCACGGCGACCGCTTTTTAAATCGATTTCAAGACTGCAATAGCCTTGGGCAACTTGCGCAACAGCTTCTTGTGCTTCCTTGGCCATTGGTGCTCGACCGAGCCCTGTATGAAGAATAACGCCGGTTCCATTTATCATCGGCTGCAATTTGCTTTGCAGCCATAAGCGAAGTTCCACCGCTGCCATCTCAGCAATTTTATCAGCTTTCGCAATCGCTCGCGTGTCCGTTGCGCGCTCACGTTCGCGGTCTAAAACAACTCGTACAGCTTGGGTAATAAAATCAGGCGCGAAACTTTTATGGAAATGCGACAAGCTTTCTTGCTGCAATACCGTGTCCACTGAGGGCAACTGACGTCGCGGATCCTTGAGATTCTGTTCGTCGCTCATAGCGAACTTTCAAGAATAAGGCGGAAGCCTTCAAACGGTTGAACGCGGCGGCAGAATCCATTGGAGCAGCGCAGTCCGCCTCGCTCACGTCCTCCAAAAACGATGACACGATGATGATCTTCGCCAAAGGAGTAGCCTATTTCAGCCGACGGCCACAAAGCTCCTTCCTTCTTGCGAAGCTCCTCGTCATCCGTCCACTGAATTTGCACTTCCGCAGAAAGATTTTCACCGTCGTTCCAACCGACAAATGCGAGCTTGTCGAAAAACTCGTCATCGTTTCGGCGATCCCTCACCAAAAGAATCTCTCCTCCGAGATGAATCTCTTGCATTTCGCTGATAGGGGCTGTAACTTCTGATGTCAGCCAGTATTTCTTGAACCAGAATTGCGTCTGTGCTTCTTCACTTAATCCCGCTTCCAATTCAAGACCATAACCTGACGTCCATGTGTTTTCCGCAGATGCGAAATATTCCCAATAGGGCTTGTCACGTTCTTGGAATGTCGGACGCGGAATTCCTTCCTGACTTTCCGCATGCTGACTCGAATGATTGAAATGAGTCAGGAGATACAGATTATCACCGAAATAGCCGCTAAGTTCAAGCTGAAAACCTACATCATCTTCCGGATAGAAGACGTGAGGTTCGCGGAATTGCAGAAGCCGCGGCCCGATTTCACGACTGACCAACGGCGGATTCTGAAAAGGAGTCCAACCGCGATAGCGGTAGTCTTTGTAATTGAAAAGCAGAGTGAATTGATGATAGGTCGTCGTGATGTCGAAATAGGCGGCATGTCCGGAAACATGTTTCGAACCCAAATCGGTTTCTTTCCAGGCGAATTCTCCCGATATCTGAGAAGGTCCAATGGTCGCTATCCCACCCACAGCGGGAAGATTCGCTTCCGGATAATCCGTTGAGTCAAGATGGACGAAACTTGAGTTCAGCGACCATCCGGATGAAAGCGAAACTTCACCATGAATGCCGGTTACGCCTTCTTCGGAAACCAGAAAACCGGGACGCGCTCGTGAGAGACCTTTGAGAGCAATCACCGATACCGGCCCCTGTCCATAAGCGAGCCGCACTCCGTCCAATTCACTGTCAAAGAGAATTTCCCGGTCTTCGAAAAGACTCAACGCCAAGCCATAACCGAAAACTTCCGCGAAATGGCCGACACGAAGAGCGAGAGGATAAATTTGCGCTTCAATGTATCGCTTGTCCAAATCCGTTTCATCTTCAACGCCAAAGAAACGCTTGTCAACATCCGATGGTCGATAATGAAGAACGCGTCCGCCCATTCGAAGATTATTGTAGGCAATATTCAAGCGCAACTGGTTTTCAAAGAAGCTTCGATTGCTTCTGTTATCCGGAAAATCCGCGGATTTCTGAGGATCGACTTCACGACCTTCATCGAAACGCAACAGGTTTGATCCGTTGATGGTGATTCCCTGCGCCCATACGAACGAAGGAGAAGCCAGAGCAATCAAACAGAAAAAATATAAGAAACAAAGTTTATTCACTCGAAGGATCTTCAAGGAGTTTCTCAAGGAGCTCACTTAATTCGTCGATTTTTTGGATTTTCCCCCGATAGACTTTCTGCACTTCTCCCGCGGAATCAAGGATGACTGTGTACGGCAGAGAAACTCCCCCATAGCTTTTTAGGACTTCACGAGTCGGATCAAGCAGCACCGTGAATTCATAGCCGACACTTCGAATAAAGGATCTGACTTTGCTTTGCGTTTTCGAATTGTCTTCCGCAATTGCCAGAATCTGAACGCCTTTTTCCCGGTAGCCTTCAAAGATGGATTTGTATTCCTTCATCTCCTGCTTGCAAGGGCGGCACCATGTTGCCCAGAAAAGCAGCATCGTCGGCCCATTACCTAAATTCTCGGATAAGGTGTATCGCCCTCCATCCAAATCTTTCAACGTCCAGCTTGTCGGAGCAGCGGACAGCGTCGTGAATAAAGAGCCGAAAATGAACAGTACGGCAAAAATCCCTGCAAACCACATCATCTTGGGGCGGCGCATAGCAACATCCTCCTATCGTAGCAGATACAACCGATACGTCTTAAACTCCGTTCCCATGTTCAGCTTAGCAAAATAAACACCTGTCGGCAAAGATACTCCATTCGTGTTTGTCGCAGACCATCGCAGACGATACGAACCTGTATTCAACCATTGTTGATTCAGTACAGTCGAGACTTCCCGACCGAGCAAATCGTAAATGGTCAACTCCACCGCTTCTCTGTTAGGAAGTGAAAATTCCAATGTTGTTTCGCTATTGAAAGGATTTGGATAGGAAATGAGTTCGACGCCCTCCGGTACAGCATACCATTTTACCACGTCTCCGACATTCTCATTAATAAGCGTGAACTGAATCGTTTGCGGATGTTCCAGATCGCGAGCAGCGGTTAGCGTGGCGGTGAAATGTCCGGAATCCCCAACATCCGTCATGAAAACATCAAATGATACCAGTGAATCTCTTTCATGGGGTTGATAGAAATTGTTGACGTCATTGATACCGGGAGGATAGCAGCCGCTATCGTTGCAGATGCTAATCGTCCAGTTTTCATCCGGGAAATCGATTGGTTCGACATTAAATTTGACCCATTGCGTATCGTCAATCATGCTTTCAAATTCAGCATGAAAAATCACCAAGTGATTGGGTTCGCTGTAGCGAACGAGTGTATCCGCTGTAAAAGAAAAAGTCTGTGCGAAACCGCTGATTGTGATAATGAAAGGAATAAGCAGTATCGCTAAAAGCTTCAGCCCTGATCGAAAGTCTCTCATCCTTTTTCCTTCCCTATTCCGCCAATAGTAAATCTACCAAAGCTCGCAATTCATCATACGTTACTTGTCCAAGACGATAGCGAATCACGCCTCGTTTGTCCACTAAGAAATTTGTGGGATAAACGGCAACATTGTACGTTTGACCGACAGTGTGATCATCCAGTAATAGCGGGAATGTCAAATTGTGCTGGATACGATAATCCTGTATATATTCCAATCCGTCCCATGAATTCACCGCCAAAATCTGAAAACCGTTGTCGCCGCCGGATTCTTCATACACCTGCTGCAGATAGGGAAATTCAAGAGCACAGGGTACACATGCTACAAACCAGAAATTGACAAGGATGACGTGGCCGCGCCAATCATGAAGTGAGAAATCTCGATTCCAATCGCTGGGGAGTGTAAAGGAATTGGCAAGGTTGTTAACCTGATTCCCCAATGCCCAGGGAGTAAAACTCACGGTGATGGATAAAGTGTCTGCCCCGATGACTTCGTCTCGCCATAGAGCCGGCAAATCTGTTGCCGCTTCCGGCATATAAACAGATATGCGATAAGTTCCCACTCCAATTTCCGAAAAGATCTGCGGCGGTGTTTGGCCGTAGGCTTCCCCATTGAGCAGGAGTGTTACTCCACTTGGACACGCCGGCATTCCGAGAAGTTCAATGGCACCGGTCGCTGCCAGACTTGTGAAAAGCGACGCCTGTATGGTATCGAATTGGAGCACTTCCACCACGGTGTCCACAGGAAGAAAACCTGACTTCCAAACAGAAAGATTCCGCAAGCCGGTCGAAATCCCACTGACCACTGCTGGCGTTCGCTGTCCGATTTCAACATCGTCAAGAGTGATATGCGCGTCGAGAATCTCTGTTTGGGCAGTATCGAATAGACGGACTTCAAGGGAGCCGGTTTGAAGTTCAGGTGATTCTTCAATCGTGCAACCCAACCACCAAATGCTTATGAGTATGATCCCTATCCATTTCATATCGTCTCGTCTCTATCCATATAGAGCGCTGTCAAAATTCCGTCCCCAGAATTTCGCTAAAAAGCGAGCGTGACAGCGAAAAGCCAACCTCGGTAGATTGTCTTCTTCGAAAAATCCCAAATCCATCGCATCGTCCCCCGCTTTCAGTTCTCCTCCGAGAACTCCTAAGCGGTAGCAAACGACGAGCACATCACCGTAAAATCCTTCTAAATCACTGCAAGCGTCCCAGATGTCCAGGATTCGGCATTTCAGATTGGTTTCTTCTTTGATTTCTCGGAGAGCAGCTGCCGTAATCGTTTCTCCACTTTCAATGAACCCGCCCGGAAGACACCAATTCCCTTTCCCGGGTTCGACAGCCCTTTTAACGAGAAGAACACTGCCTTGCCGCTCGATGAGGGCAACGACAGATGGAATCGGATTTATATAATGAACATGATTGCAGCTTGTACAAACAAGGCGCGGGTAATTATCGATCAATTCCGACGTGAGAGGTTTTCCACAAGTGCTGCAATATCGCAATGTTCTCATTTTATTTCTTCGACGCCGCGTCTCGTATCAGTGAGCGGGCAATGACCATACGCTGGATCTGATTTGTGCCTTCATAAATTTGCGTTATTTTGGCATCGCGCATGAATTTTTCAATCGGATAATCGCGCATATAGCCGTAACCGCCGAAAATTTGGACGGCATCCGTCGTCACCTTCATTGCCACGTCGGAAGCCATCAGCTTGCACATCGCAGAAACTTGCCCAATATTTCTTGCATCGGAATCAATCATGCGAGCAGCGGCATAAACCAATGCGCGCGCGGCTTCGATTTGAGTGGCCATATCTGCCAACATAAATTGGATTCCCTGCAAACTTGCAATCGGTTGACCGAATTGAACGCGAGTTCGCGCGTAATCCACGGCAAGATCGAGCGCGCCCTGCGCGATGCCCAAAGCCTGTGAGGCGACTCCGGGTCGGGATTTGTCCAGCGTTTTCATAGCGACTTTAAACCCCTCGCCCTCACGCCCGATGCGATTCTCGACGGGAACGCGGCAGTCATCAAAAATAATTTCGCGCGTTGCAGATGCGCGAATACCCATCTTATCTTCTTCTTTACCGAGCTTAAAACCGGGATAATCATCCTGCACAATAAAAGCGGATGCGCCGCGCGTGCCTTTTTCCGGATCTGTCAGAGCGATAACAGTATAAATGTGAGCGACACCACCGTTTGTGATAAAAACTTTCGTACCGTTCAGAATATAGTGATCCCCATCGCGCTTGGCTCGCGTGCGGAGTGAACCTGCATCGGAACCTGCTTCAGGTTCTGTCAAACAAAAAGCCGCGAGATGCTTCCCCTCAGCGAGCTCGGGAAGGTAGCGGTTTTTCTGTTCTTCGTTCCCTGAAATGATAATGGGGAACATTCCCAACGCGGAAGCGGCAACGGCGAGAGTCACTCCGGCGCAGGCTTTCGCAAGTTCTTCGCTGACAATCGCCAGTTCCAAGACTCCCTGACCGGTTCCGCCATATGCTTCGGGAACCACGACACCATAAAGGCCGGATTCGGCGAATATTTTGACTAAATCCCAGGAAAAGATTCCCTCGCGATCAAGCTTAGCCGCTAAAGGTCGGACTTTTTCGTCTGCGATTTTCCGGACAAGATCTCGAAGAGCAGTTTGTTCCTCTGTTAAAAAGTAATCCATTGAGGCCCTCTCTCCCCCAGCTGCGTTTATGTTAGTTCTTCAAACTCTGTGAACGCTATTCTTAGCGTCGAATTCGCGTCAACTCATCTGGGAATCAGGAAGCAATCCTAACGTCTCTACCGCTTGACATGCCGCCATTTGTTCAGCGATTTTTTTTGAGCGTCCCTCACCTCGTCCCAGCTCCTTGCCATCCAAGAAAACTTCCACAAGAAAGTTTTTAGCATGATCCGGCCCACTTTCGCGGCGAAGAATATAGGTGGGATTCGGCAGCGCATGCTGCTGCGCGTGTTCCAACAGCAGGCTTTTGTAGTTGATGAATTCCGGACGCTGGATAATATCTTCCCAGTTACTCAGCAATCCATTTTCGATAAAATGTCGAACGATTTTATAGCCGCCATCCAGATAAAGCGCACCTAAAAGCGCTTCATAGGCATCTTCTAATATCGAACGACGGGAGCGCCCTCCGGTTCTCGCCTCATTTTCTGAAAGAAAGATATGTTTTCCAAGATCCAACCGTTTAGCTTCTTTCACCAGCACGGAACCGGATACCATCACGGATTTGATTTTGGTAAGTTCTCCTTCGACTTTTTCGGGAAAAGAATGGTAAAAGAATTCGGAGGAAATCAAGTCCAGAACAGCGTCACCCAAAAACTCCAGTCGTTCATTAGCATGGATACGCTCTTGACTTAGATCCACCAGACAACTCCGGTGCTTCAGCGCACAACAAAGATGTGTGAGATCTTTGAAGCGATAGCCTATTTTATTTTCGAGTTCTTGGAGGTTCGCCAGCGTTTCTCTGTCAATGCCATAATGCTTTGGTCTGCGAAACCATTTTTTCAAAAACGCACGCATGAAAATCACTTTCGCGTCACGATTCGAACCGGCGGACGGCAATCGTGGAGTTGTGTCCACCGAAACCGAAGGTGTTCGAAATCGCGATGTTCACCGGACGCTCTTCAGCATGATTCGGAACATAGTAGAGGTCGCATTCGGGATCTTGATTTTCCAGATTAATCGTCGGTGGGATAATGTTCTCGCGAATGGTAAGAACTGTTGCAATGAGCTCGACAGCTCCGGCAGCACCCAGAAGATGGCCGATCATCGATTTTGTAGAAGACACCGCCAGCGAATCAGCATGCGCGTTGAAGACAGCTCGGATGGCACGGGTTTCCACAGGGTCTCCGACATCGGTGGCTGTACCGTGTGCGTTGATATAATCGACTTCCGTCGGAGCGATTCCGGCATCTTTAAGCGACGCGGTCATAGAACGAACCGCCCCTTTGCCTTCCGGGTGAGGTGCTGTAATGTGATAAGCATCGCCGCTGGCTCCGGCTCCGATGATTTCCGCATAAATCTTAGCGCCTCGCCGCTTCGCGTGTTCCAGTTCTTCCAAAATGAGAATCCCGGAACCTTCACCAATCACAAAACCATCCCTATCGCGGTCGAACGGTCGACTGGCTTTCTCAGGGGCGTCATTTCGAGTAGAGATGGCTTTCATAGCATTGAAGCCTCCGACACCCGGGGGATTAATTGCTCCTTCCGTGCCGCCGGCCACCATCACATCCGCTTCTTCATGCTCGATGAGTCTTGTGGCCATATGAATCGCGTGCCCGGAAGTGGAACATGCCGACATCGTAGCGAAATTCGGACCGCGGAAGCCGTGACGGATGGAAATTTGACCTGCGGCAATGTCTCCAATCATCATCGGAACAAAGAAGGGATGCATGCGGCGCGGCCCTTTCTTGTCGATAATGCGACATTGCTCAAGGAAAATATCCATTCCACCGATACCTGATCCGACAATCACACCGACATTTTCTCGCTCAACACTGTCATTCAAAATTCCGGCATCAAGAATGGCTTCTTCCGCCGCAGCGATAGCATAGCGCGTAAACGGTTCCATTCGACGTGATTCCTTGGGATCAATAATCGAATCTAAATTAAGACCTTTCACTTCACAAGCGAAGTGCGTGGCGTAGTCCGTCGTATCAAAGTGAGTAATCGGAGCGGCGCCACTTTTGCCAGTCTTCAGATTCTCCCAATAGTCCTTAACGCAATTGCCGACCGGGGTAATCGCTCCCATTCCGGTGATAACTATTCGGCGCTTCATTGCAGTAAATTCCTTTACTGTTTGGCTGAAAGTTTTTCCTGAAGATAAGTGATGGCAGAACCGACGGTTTGCATTTTTTCAGCATCTTCATCCGGAATCTCAAGGTCGAATTCCTCTTCAAATGCCATGACCAACTCAACGGTGTCGAGAGAGTCCGCTCCAAGATCTTCGATGAAAGAAGCGGTTGGTGTGACGCTTCCGATATCGACCTGCAAGCGGTCAGCGATAATCTCTTTCACCTTCACTTCAAGGTTGTTGACATCCGCCATGATAAATCTCCTGTGAATTGTGGTATTTGACTTTTGTCTAACTTACATCTGCATGCCGCCATCGACCCGAATCACCTGACCGGTGATATAATCGGAGGCGGGAGATGCTAAAAATATGACCACACGTGCGACATCCTCCGGCTGGCCTACCGTACCCAGAGGGATTCCTTTGAGAAATTCGGTTTTGGCATTTTCAGGCAATCCCTTCGTCATTTCAGTTGCGATATAACCGGGTGCCACCGCATTAACACGAATGCCTCGCGCCGCCAGCTCTTTTGCCGTCGATTTCGTTAAACCAATCACGCCTGCCTTGGAAGAGGCATAATTCGCCTGCCCTGCATTCCCTGTCATCCCGACAACCGAAGCGATGTTGATAATTTTACCCGAACGCGCGCGCATCATGACTTTCGCGGCCTCACGAGTACACAGAAACGTTCCCTTAAGATTGACTTGCAGAACGCGATCCCAGTCATCTTCGCTCATACGAATCAGCAAGCCATCGCGCGTAATTCCGGCATTATTAACAAGAATGTGCAATCCCCCCAATTCCATCTGGATTTGTTTGATAAAGGATTCAATCCCGGCAGCATCTGTCACATCCAAAGGTGCTGCAATAGATTTTACCTCGAAATCCTTGGCAAGTTCCGCTGACGTTGTTTTAGCGATGTCGCCTTCGATATCCGTGACAGCAACCGAAGCTCCCTGCTCGGCAAGAGCGCGAGCGATGGCTTTGCCAATCCCCCTTGCACTGCCTGTCACCCAAGCGACCTTTCCTTCTAAGCTTCGTGTCATGAATTTGCTCCCACTCCTTCAAGTGCTGCTGTTGTTCCAATAGATGTTGCAACCGCGTCTTTGATAGTTCGCTTCAGGAGTCCCGCCAGTACCTTGCCTGCTCCCACTTCGTACCACTGCGTTTCGGAATCGCACGCTAAATATTGCAGCGTCTCCATCCAACGAACCGGTGATAAAAGCTGTTTTGCAAGCAATTCTCGAATCTCGCTTGGCGAACCATGCGGTCTCGCAGTTACATTCGAAATCACGTAGATTTCGGGTGTCTGAATCTCAGCGGACTCCAAAGCGATAGCTAAAGCTTTAGCGGCAGGTTCCATCAATGGTGAATGAAAAGCGCCGGAAACAGGGAGCAATTGCGCCAGCCGTGCCTTTTTATCTTTGGCAAGGGAAACGGCTCTTTCTACAGCCGGAATGCTGCCGGATACGGCAATCTGACCGGGTGAATTGAAATTAGCGGGAACAATCGTTCCTTCAGCAGCAGCTTCTTGGCAGATAGTCTCCACCGTTTCAGAATCCAGGCCGACAAATGCCGCCATCGTACCGGGATTCTGTTCCCCGGCTTTCTGCATACTTTCCGCGCGCACTTTCACCAGTTTGAGACCGGTTTCAAAAGAAAAAGCTCCTGCAATGGCCAAAGCGGAATATTCTCCGAGACTGTGTCCTGCAGCCACATTCGCTGTAACGCCGCGTTCGGCAAGCAACTCGCCAACGGCATACGAATGGACGTAGAGAGCCGGTTGAGTGGCGCGGGTCTTTTTTAATTCATCTTCGGGACCTTGAAAACAGATTTCCGCGAGGTTGAAACCTAAAATTTCGTTTGCTGTGTCATAGAGCTCACGAACACGAGGATAAACCTCGGCCAAATCTTTTCCCATTCCTACGAGCTGGGAACCCTGTCCCGGACAAAGAAAGACGTTCTTCATCAGTCTCCTGATAGACGATTAAAAACGAATGACAGCGCTTCCCCACGTAAATCCCCCTCCGAAGGCGACGGCTAAAACGGTTTGCCCCGGTTTCAGCTTTCCTTCACGGCGGGCTTCATCCAAAGCCAGAGGAATGGATGCTGCCGATGTGTTTCCGTATTTATGAATATTTACAAAAACCTGTTCGCGTGGAATGCGCAAGCGTTCAGCCACGGCTTCCATGATACGGATATTCGCTTGATGCGGAAAGAGCCAGTCGATATCGTCGATTTTTAAATCAGCCAACTTGAGGGCTTTAATAGATGCACGAAGCATGGTTCGCACAGCATGTTTGAAAACCTCATTGCCCGACATGCGCAGGAAATTCCCACGACTATGGAAGGATTCCTCGATTAGAGAACTACCTGCATTCTCAGCCCTGCCATAGAGCAAATGTGCCAGATCTCCATTCGAACCGATATCTACCGAGAGGACACCTTGGTCGTCATTTGATGCTTCAATTACCGCCGCACCTGCGGCATCTCCAAAGAGGACACAGGTATTGCGATCTTCCCAATCGGTGATTCGGGTTAAATTTTCCGCACCAAGCACCAAAGCTCTCCGAATTCTACCCGCAGCAATCAAAGCGTGGGCATGGAAGAGTGCATAGAGCCATCCCGAACACGTCGCAGAAATATCCAGAGCGAATGCATTCATCGCTCGCAGTTTCGATTGGATAAAAATGGCTGTGGATGGAAAACGGTAGTCTCCGCTGATAGTACCCAATAAAATCGCATCGATTTCACTGGGCTCGACGCGAGCATCTTCCATTGCCCGCTGCGCCGCTTTCGTGCAGTAATCCGTCAAGCTGTCGTCAAATCTTGCGATGCGGCGTTCTTTGATTCCCGTACGCGTCGTGATCCACTCATCCGACGTGTCAACGATCTGTTCCAGGTCAGCGTTAGTTAATCTCTGATCAGGTGCTGCGCTGCCCAATCCGGTAATTCGGCTGTGGACAATCGCCTTTTCTATCAAAACGTTGTTTCCTTCAGTCTAAATCACTACTGTGGCGTTCCCGCCTTTCCTGAAAGCTGTGCAGTCGAGCGAATCCGCGAGAGAAGACTCCGGCATGATAACGTTCGATTCCCTCTTCAATCGCTTTCGGAATGTCTTGCTGCTTCATCACGACCGCCTCACGGATAGCACTTTTTATCGCGCGCGCCGAAGAGCGGCCGTGGCAAATCATGGAAATTCCATTCAGGCCAAGCAAGGGAACTCCTCCCTGCTCAGCATAATCAAAATCTTTTCGAAAGGCACTCATGACCTGCTCTAAACCTTCGCACGATTCAGGATTGTCTCTTCCTCTAAGACGCCCTACAAGAAGTTCATAAATCGTCTCAGCGAATTTTAAAAGAATGTTCCCGACAAAACCGTCGCAGACAATCACATCCGCCGCGCCCTTGAAAATATCTCGCCCTTCGACATTGCCGACAAAATTCAATTCGCTGTGTTCTAAAAGATAATGCGTGGAAAGCGCCAGTTGATTGCCTTTGGTCTTTTCTTCTCCAATGTTCAGCAGTCCTACGCGCGCGCGACTGCGTTTGAACCGATGCTCAAAGAAAATGGTTCCCATAACGGCGAACTGGAGCATATTCAGCGGCTTACAATCCATATTCGCGCCAACATCGACAAGCAGAGCGATACCGAGATCCGATGGAAAATAGGTGCCGATTGTGGGACGGCGGACTCCTTCGATGCGCCCTAACGTTATCAGACTTGCCGCGACTTGGACGCCTGTGTGCCCCGCGGAAACCACCGCTTCCGCTTCTCCTTGGCCGTGCAGTTCGATGGCACGGATAAGTGAGCTGTCTCGTTTTCTCCTAAGAGCTTCCGTCGGGCGATCCGTCATCTGGATAACCGCGGATGCCGGAGAAATCAAAATCCGATCTGTAGGATAGTCGTATTTCGACAGCTCAGCTTTAATAGCTTCCTCTTGCCCGACCAGCAAAATCTGCAGGTCGTTGCCCAGTTCGCGAACGGCTTCCACCGCTCCTTCCACTGTGGACTGAGGAGCCAGATCTCCCCCCATGGCATCCAAGGCAACTTTCATCGTTCCCTATCTCTCACACTCGTATTGCGGAGATTATGTCTTAGGTTGGAAAACAAAGCGACCGTTATAGTAGCCGCAATTGGGACAAGCCCGATGAGGTAGTTTCGTTGAACCGCAGTGAGAGCAGGACATGCGCGTCACGGCCGTTAATCGGTGGTGGGAACGTCGGCGATCGCGTCGTCCTTTTCCCGTTCGTCTTTTTGGTACTGCCATACAAAATCCTATGGGTTAGTTACGATATGACAATCGCAAGTATCTTCATTCAAATTACAGCCGCAATTGGAACACAGACCTTTGCAGTCATCTTTACAAAGTGATTTCAGTGGTAAACTTAACATCAGAATATCATGCAAATCCGTCGAAAGATCAATTTCCACCGTATCTGCTGAAAGGTATTTTATTTCATCTTCATCCGGATTTTCTTCGTGTGCATTTCCACCAAGGACGAAGATTAACATCCCTTCTGCGCTCAAGGATTGCTCATAGTCTTCCAAACACCGATCACAAATCAGGTGAACAAAGGCATTTATCTGGTAATTCAAACGCAGGTAGGGATCATTTCGGTCAAGTTGAATCTGCACATGAACCGACTTCAGAAATAGAGATGTATCTATGCTAAGTTCCGAAGGTTCAAGTACTTCCGACACGAAATGGTGTCCCTGCGAATACGACGGCAGGTACAGCTTCATTTGAAAATAATTTAAATTTAAATCTAATAATATTAGGTTTTAAAATCAAGTCTTATCCGTACTGCTCGCGTCGTCTTGTTTTTCCTCCGTTTTAGGTTTCTTTTCCAACTTCTCTATCTCGGTCAGATAGTTCAGTTTTAGATTTCCAAGAGTTTGTTCCATGTACTTTTTTTCTTCCGGTTTCAAATTCCCGCGGGTTCGAACGCTGAGCATATCCAGCATATCAATCGCATAAGACGCCGCTTCCAGTTCCACCTTGATGTCTCCATTGGGATTCGGTAATTTACCCAATCCAATCAACGCGGCATTTTCAAAACTGTGTACCAGATGCAAAAATATGAAAGATTCACGTGCTTCTGCATCTTTTTTCTTTTCTTCCATATCTCATCCTCTGTGCGTATTGGACTTCTGTTTTATCAGCTAATACAAGCCGCGCGGCATGAGGGGGTGCCGCGCGCTTAATTCTAAAATCTCTTTCTCTATCAAGGATACACGCTGAAGAACGCTGGTTTATCTGACTCCAAATCCCTTTTCCCGGGTGTCAAACTCAGGCATCCTTGTCATCATTCTCTTCCTCGTCATCAACTGAGCTTGATTGGTCCATCTTTTTCTTTTCGAGATCTCGAATCTTGTCGCGGATCTGGGCTGCTTCTTCATACGCTTCGATTTCGACGGCTTCCTTCAGTTTCTGATTCAAATAGGAAATGTGTTCGATATGAGATCGGTTTACCGGTTCCCCAGTGATTCCGGCGCTGTCCATCACTTCATTTGCCACGGAAATCGGTGCTCTTGTTCTGAGTGCCAGAGCTATCGCATCTGAAGGACGAGCATCAATCGCCTTCGCATCACCGCGGATATTTTTCAGATGAACGATGGCATAAAAGGTGTTCTCCCGCAGTTCCGTTACGTGTGTCGAAAGGATTCGCACTCCAGCCGCCGTAAGAATGGAGTTGAACAGGTCATATGTCAGTGGACGTGAATATTCGCGTCCTTGGAGAAGCCAAGAAATAGACTGTGCCTCAGCAGCCCCGATAAAAATCGGCAGCCACCGTTCACCAGCCTTTTCCTTCAAGATCACAACATAACCCTGATAGGGCGGACAAACGGAAATCCCGACGACATCAACCGGTATCACACATACCTCCTTTTGATAACCCGTCTGTTATCGTGATAAAAGTGATATGCTCTAATATATAAATTCAAATGATAATGGTCAAGAGGATAATAAACAGCTATACAGGGAAGCGCTTACTTCTTTCCTGATTTCAACCAGTCGAGAATCAACTCATTCAAGCCGGGCTCTACCCGAAACATGAAGGTTCCATGTCCAGCTTTTTCATATAGTTGAGTTTTTACTTTTCCTTTGGCTATTTCAGCGAGTTTCTGTACGGAATCGGCAGGGTAATCATCGTCGAGAGCCGCCACCAGCAACGCCGGTCGTTTTCCGTAAGCTTTCATCGCATCTTCTGTCGTTATATCACGGTAGTTTAATCCCGGCGATAGAAGGACTACGCTACGGATTGTCTCGTCCGAAACCGCATATTTTAAGGCTACATTTGCACCAATACTCGCACCTATCAGTGAAATCCGTTTCGGGTCAATGCCTTCTTTCGTCTGAACAAAACCTACAGCGGCTTTAACGTCTTCCACCATCATCGCGAAATCCTTATTAGAGAATTCCTTGACATCAATCGCTTTCCCGGCACGCCGCACGCTTTGTCCATGTCCTCGCATGTCTATCGCCAGCACTGAAAAACCGGCTTGAGTCGCCCGACGCGCAAAGTCCTCCCAATCCTTGCGCTTGTGTCGCAACATATGAAGTAGAACCAGAGCGGGAGAATCCCCTTCTGCCTGAGAAGGATAAAACGTCCCATAGATAGTGACACTATCCACCGTCGTAAAAACAACCTCTTGCGGTGCGGCGGCGAGAAGTCCTGATACGGCGACGGATAGGGCACAAACGATAAGTATATGGCGAACGAACACGTTATCTCCCAGCTTTTTTTATCCAAACCATGGGATTATTGGCGTAGTTCTCCCTTCTGTATCTTACCTCCGGGAGCCTTAGGAAGTTCCTTGTAAAACCTGATAATACGTGGACATTTATAGGCGGCCATTTGCTCTCGGCAGTATTCGATGATGTCACCCGAACTTAAATCAGCGCCGTCTTTTAGTACGATACAAGCCTTGATTTCTTGCCCGACAACCGGATCCTGAACTCCCACGACGGCGACTTCTTCTACATGTGGTAATTGCTCAAGGATTCCTTCGATTTCGCGAGGGTAGATTTTGAATCCACTTTTTAAAATCATGTCATCTTTTCGATCGACAATATACAGCTTTCCATCGATATCGATTTTGCCAAGGTCGCCTGTATGGAGCCATCCGTCGCGCAGAGTTTGGGCGCTTGTTTCAGGTCGGCCCCTGTAGCCTCGCATCACCGTATCTCCGCGAACGAGAATCTCCCCGACATCGCCAACCGGCAATTCCTCACCCTTCTCGTCTGCGATTCGCAGTTCCGTTCCTCCGATAACCGGGCCGACGCTTCCGGTATAACCCATGTCCGCCGCCTGATTCAGACATATCATCGAATTCGTTTCGGACAGCCCGTAACCTTCTATTAAAATATGCCCGCATTCATTTTCGAAATATAACGCCAGCTCCTTTGGAAGTTTTGAAGCTCCGGAAAGACAATAGCGCAAGGATCGCGTTTCGTACTTTTGCGCGGACGGGAAATTGGATATGATATGGTACATTGCCGGTACACCGAGAAAATAGGTGATTTGCTCTTCTTGGAGAGCTTTCAGCACATCTCCGGGGTGGAAGCGAGAGTGTATCACCAGTTCTGCCCCGCTGACAAATGCGAGATTCATCAGCATTCCCTGCCCCAGCGCATGATAGAAAGGCATAACGGCTAAAAATCTGTCTCGAACGGTGATTCGCATGTGTTTGCGAAACGCCAAAGCATGACAAGCCAGATTATGATGTGTCAGCTCCGCACCCTTAGGGCTTCCGGTCACTCCCGCCGTATAGAGAATCACAGCAACATCATCAGGCGATATTTCCGGAGAAGGCTGCAAACGTTCTCCAGAGCGAATCAAGTCCACCATGTTTTCCGATTCGGAAGGGCCGCCATCCCCTAAGTAAATGTGACGGGACAGGATTTCAAGATTTTCAGACGCTTTTTCGACCTGCGAGGCGAAGTTGCTCCATGAAATAATCGCGCAGGCTTCCGAATCTTCAAGTTGATAGGCAAGTTCACGCGATTTCAACATGATATTCAAGGGAACAGCAATGGCTCCCAGGCCAAGAATGGCATAATAAGCTATGGGAAAGTGTGCGGAGTTCGGCAGCAGAATACCAACCCGATCGCCGCGCTGAATTCCAAGTTCCGATAAAGAGCCGCGAAAACGTTCAGACGCTTCGAGAATCATATCATAGGTATAACTCTGTCGGTTCAGTGTAATAGCATCACGTTCAGGATGTTCTTTTGCGATTTTTGTTATGCTGTCGAGAAGCAGTTCCAATTATAGCCTCCTTTTTGTGCCCCCATGAGCTTTACGCTAAAGTCGCCCCCTCATCAATCGGAGAGCGTAAACTGTTCGATGAGACGCCGCATACGGGATACATAGATGCGCTCGAAGAGTTCACGGTCGTCACCGACTAAATTCTCCAATTCTTTCGTCGTTTGCTGAAGTAATTCATTCGCTTCGCGGCGCGTCAAACGCCCGGACACGATTTGTTCGCATGCTCGATCAACGTGGACTTTGAGAATCGCCGCCCGCGCTGCATCCTTGAATTCAGGGCGCTCATATAACGAGCGTTCTGTATTCTGATTCATAAGTCCTCTTTACACATTCAAGCCCGGAATGCGGTCAAGGCTTCGGTATTGAATCGCCTCGAGTACATGGTTCGGCAGGACATTTTCGCTGGTTTCAAGGTCGGCGATTGTCCGGGAAACTTTCCAAATTCGATGGTAAGCTCGCGCCGAAAAACCCATTTGTGCGATGGCACGCTGCAGGAGCTTCATGCAATCGTCCGACAACGGCACAAATTTTTCTAATTCGCGATTCGTCATCTGAGCGTTGCAGAAAAGTCCCTTGCGCGCACTTTTAAAACGCTCTACCTGCGCCTGTTTGGCCAAGGAAACGCGCGCCCGTACTTTTTCGGAGCTCTCGCCTGCTTCTTTCGAGGAGAGTTCCTGCCATGGGACACGCGGAACATCGACATGAATATCAATACGATCAAGAAGCGGCCCGGATACTCGCGAAAGATATCTCGCGATTTGTTCCTGAGTGCAGCGGCATTCGTGCATCGGATCCGTATGATACCCGCACGGGCAGGGATTCATTGCCGCCGCCAACATAAACGTTGCTGGATATGTCAGCGAAACAGCCGCGCGGGAAATAGTAACGACTCCATCTTCCATGGGTTGTCTTAGGACTTCTAACACATTCTTCCGAAATTCGGGGAGTTCGTCAAGAAAAAGTACGCCATTATGTGCCAGACTGACTTCTCCCGGCTTCGGAACAGCACCGCCACCAATTAAGCCTGCGTCTGATACTGTATGATGTGGACTTCGAAACGGCCTGCTGGCAACTAACGCCTGCCCCGGTTTCATTAAACCCGCAACCGAATGAACTTGCGTGGTTTCCAGCGATTCTTCCAGCGTAAAATCCGGTAAAATCGTCGGTAATCGTTTGGCGACCATCGTCTTGCCGGAGCCCGGCGGCCCGACAAGGAGGATGTTGTGACCTCCAGCCGCTGCGACTTCCATTGCGCGTTTCGCCGCAGCTTGTCCGCGAACTTCGGAAAAGTCGCCAAAATGCTCGCGGGACTGAATGAAAAGGCTTTCGCGGTTGACTTTGAATGGTTCGATTTCGTCCGAGCCTAACAGGAAGTCAATCGTATCCCGTAGCGATTCCATTGGATAAACATTTATACCATCAACCAGTGCGGCTTCCCGGGCGTTTTCTTCGGGGACGATGAGGTTTTTTATGCCTTCGCGCTTGGCAGCGTTGGTTATAGGCAATACGCCTCTGACCGGCCGTATCTTTCCGTCGAGCGCCAATTCACCGAGAATACCGGTACTTTTCAGACTATCAAGCGTAAGCTGCCCAGACGCGGCGAGAATACTGACCGCCATCGGTAAATCGTACGCGCTTCCTTCTTTGCGAATATCCGCCGGAGCGAGGTTAATGGTGATGTGCTTCTTCGGGAATATGAAACCGGAATTTTTAACAGCAGCGGAAACGCGGTCGCGCGATTCCTTAACAGCGGAATCCGGCAATCCAACCACTGTGAAGGTATTCATCAGCGAGGACTCCATATGCGCCTCCACCCTGACGAGATACGCATCCACCCCCAACACCGCCGCCGCTGTCACTTCAGAAAACATATGTTCATTGATTTTGTATTATAGTAAAAAAATATTCACGTAAGAATTATAGAACTTTATCGAAAATCCGATATGTCTTATACGGTTTCGAGCCGATCATTTCTGCGGCTTCTCTCATCAGTTCGTTGTCTTCGAGTATCCAGGAGAATTCGCCCCATGTGTAGCCTTTCTTCGTGCCCGCTTCATACGTGCGCCAGTAGAATACGACATCCACTCCGCGTCGTCGGTATTCGGGGATGACGCCCATCGTCAGGACGCGAACACCGTCGATTTTCCTTTTGTGATAGAGCAGTTTGAAAATGCCGAAGGGCAGCAGGCGGCCGTTCACTTTCGCCAGAGCTTGATTGATGTTCGGCAGCGCCAGACTGAAGCCGACAGGCTCACCATCGTTTTCCGCGAACCAGAGAAGCTCCGGATCCAGAATCATCTTCATATCTTTGGCTGTTTTGTGGAATTCGGCATCCGTCATGGGAACAAAGCCCCAATTGTCTTCCCATGCCTTATTGTAAATTTCTTTGACGCGGGATACATCCTCCCAGAAATTTTTTATATTCAGAGAGCGAATGGTCAGCTTCGTACGTTTTTCGAGGGCAGGTCCTAATCGACGCAGTTTTTCAGATACATCGGATTCTGTCATCAGGTATGCCAATAAATCCTTCGCCTTTTGAAAGCCCGCCGCTTCTAAGAGTCTAATATAGTAGCGAGGATTGTACGGCATCATCACCGCAGGCGGGCGGTCAAAGCCTTCATAGAGCAAGCCGCATTCTTCGTTCGTGGAGAAGTTCATCGGCCCGCGAAGCACCGTCATACCACGTTCCTGCACAAAATCGCCCGCCGCCTGAAAAAGCGCACGGGCTACCTCCCCATCATCAATGGAATCAAAGAACCCGAAAAAACCGACAGTATCCCTATGAAAGTCGTTGTGAGCGCGATTCACAATCGCGGCAATCCGTCCGACAACCTGTCCGTTTCGTCGCGCCAGAAACGGCTGTACATCCCCATGTTCATAGAAGGGATGTTTGGATTTGTTGAAAAGGAGCCTGTGTTCGATGATAAGCGGCGGCACCCAATTGGGATCACCTTGGTAAATCCCCCAGGGGAATGTGATGAACTCTTTAAGTGCTGGCCTGTTCTGAACGGACTCGATTTGTAGGGACACTCTCTGTCTCCTGTGCAAGATGAAAAACGCGAGCCAGCTTTTCCAGTTTATCGAGGGCGAAATCGAGTTGTTTAATCGTGTGAGTGGACATGACCGAGAAACGAATCAGGCTTTGACCGGGTTGCACAGCCGGCGGCACAACCGGATTGACGAAAATGCCTTCTTCCTGTAGCCAATGGCAGACTTCGAAAGTTTTCATTTCATCGCCAATCAATGCGGGAATAATCGGAGTCTCGGACAGCAGCGTATCAAAACCGATGGATTTCAAGCCTTCACGCAGATAATCGGCATTACGCCAAAGCAGTGTGCGACGTTCCGGTTCGCGGAGGATAATTCGCAGTGCAGCAATGACAGCCGCTACGGACGCCGGCGGAGGACTTGCAGAGAAAATCAACGCGCGGCTGTGATGCTTGAGGAAATGAATCACATCTTCCGATGCCGCGACAAAACCTCCGATAGAAGCCAAAGATTTGGAGAAAGTTCCCATCACTAATTCCACATCGCCGTTTAGTCCGAAATGATTGGCTGTTCCTTCGCCTTTCGGACCCAACACGCCGATGGAATGAGCATCGTCGAGGAAAATATCTGCGCCATATTTTTTACAGACATCAACAATTCCCGGAAGCTTGCAGATATCGCCGTCCATCGAGAAAATGCCTTCTGTAACGACGAGGATGCTCTTCGTATGAAGTCTCTGCAGTACTCTCTCGAGATCCTTCGTATCATTGTGGCGGAATTTGACCATCTTTCCGAAGGACAACCGCGCTCCGTCGATGATGGACGCATGATCCAAAGCGTCGGTGACGATGATGCTGTTACGTCCCATTAGTGCTGAGATGACACCTTGGTTGACTTGAAATCCGGTCGAGTACAGAAGTACCGCTTCTTTCTCGAGGAATTCCGCAAGTCTTTCTTCGCATTCGATATGAATGCGAAGAGTCCCGTTCAAAAATCTTGAACCGGCGCATCCTGCTCCATAGCGCTGAATCGCTTCGATGGCAGCCTGCTTTACTTCCGGATGATTCGTCAGACCCAGATAGTTGTTGGAGCCGAGCATGAGGACTTTTTTCCCGTACATCTCCACAACCGTATCCTGATCCGATTCTATCGGGCGAAAATAGGGATAAATTCCTGCCGCCATAACGTCTTTAGCGGTTTGGAATTTTTGAGCTTTTTCTTTAATACGCAAATGAAATTACCTTTAAATTAGCTCTACCAGCGCTTTTCAAAAAAATCCGAAAGAAAGGGAATGTCGTGTGTTTTCCCTCGCAGTACCTTGTAAATACCAAACAGAGCGAAACAGATGCACAAGAAGAGAACAATATCCCAGATGATTCGGAAACGAAGCAGCAGAGCCAAAATTTCGACAAGGAAGAGAGCAAATCCCAAACGTGCGTGCCTTGCGACGAAGTCACTGTGCTGTTTCTGCAGTAATGGTATCAGACAAATAATGGGGATGTACGCTAAAACGGCGAGAATTTTTTCGTCTTCGCCGATTTTCTCATCGGGTTGAACAGGCGAGTCAGTATTATTCGGCACAGCCATCGCGACTCCAAAAGAATAAAGGGAAATCGTACCCCCGGCGGGATTCGAACCCACGCACCTGGCTCCGGAGGCCAGCGCTCTATCCAACTGAGCTACGGGGGCAAGCTAAAAAGTGGCAAGAAGGCTTAATAATGTAAATATAAAGAAAGTTATAGGAAAACGCAACAACTATTTATACACGCAGCTCGCGAATTGATGCTTCGAAAAACATCGAGAAGGGTCATTATAACTAACCTATTATAATAAATCATGTTATTAAAAAAGAATCCTTTGAATTCCTACTCAGAATTTTTTAAGTTAGCTTAAAAAAATGCTTGACAAGTTCAAATGTTTGACGTATAATTACTATAGTATGCAAAACGCAGGCTTCATAGAGGTGTAATCTGTTTATTTCGAATATATCCTGTTGTTCAAACTACACTTACGGAGGACGAGAAAATGAAGTACAAGATTGCTATTTGTTTGATGGTATTATTTGCCATTGGAGTGTCTACCAGTTTTGGTGCCATTGGTTGGGCAGGGAATATTTGGCCGACGAGTGGCCAGACGTATTTACCTACGGATGACATTAGTATCTATGTTCAAATCTGGAAAGATGGCTGTACAGCCGGCGCTGGTCGATGCGACAGTCTGGCCGCCTGGCTCTACTATAAAAAGGCATCCGACGCGGATTATGATTCCGTGGCCATGGGTTATCTCGGTGAAGTGGGAGACAATGACGAATATACGGCTTTCATCCCCTCCTCTGCAACTCAAGGAGGAGAGGATGAAAATTTCTATTGCAGGCTTT